>JAGLTB010000127.1 GCA_023270155.1 Candidatus Heimdallarchaeota archaeon
TTCATAGTATTTGGTGTAAACTGGTTGATATGTATAGGAACAATTGTCTATGAAAGATATAATATAGGAAAAAAGATTACTTAGATATATACGAGCAACAAACAAAAAATGAAAGATAGAGGAAGAAACTCAAAAGAGAGGGACTAAATGTCAATTAACAAGTTAAGGAAGAAAAAGGTCTTTGTAGCTTTGATCTTACTATCAATATCATTAACTTTGGCATCAATTATATTACAAATAAAAGAGAAAGAAGTAATAGATACAATTGACACTGCAGTAGGGATTTTCGGTTATTCTACTAATCTTAACACACCTTTTCTCTATTATGAAGTTAGAGTTGAAACGGGAGAAAAGACTGATTTTTATGAAATCCTACTGAATAGCTCATCACTTATCCCCTCTTATTGGGGAGTAGAAGTAACAGTTTACGACGATAAAAGTGAAGAAATCGAAGGAAACAGAATTAATAACATACTCACTTATCAATGCTCAACAAGAAATATGACTTTTATAGTTTACCACGATTCTTACCTTCTTGTTTCTTTTGCAATAGAAGTTGAAGCGTTTTATTATGAAGCTTCAACAATAATTCTATACATGTTATTATCATTGATTTTCATATGGATAAACTATTTGACTTATGTTCTGATAAAACGAAGAAAGGAAACAGAGAAATGGTTTAAACCATTCAGAAAGTGAAAAATAGTTATTAAAATAATATAAAAAATGAGGGAAAGAGAGAAGAGTTTACTGATCTACGCAGATCATTGTCATTGTGGAGCGTACTTTTTCTAAGACTCTAAGGTTTTCTGTCACGATCTTCTTTAAGGAATCTGTGTCATCTGCTTCTATTTTTGCAATGAGATCATAAACTCCATAAACTATGTGAACTTCAACTACGTTTGGCATCTCTTTGAGTTGAGACATGACACTACTTTCTTCTCCAATTTCACAATTGATCAATATATAGGCTGAAGCCATCTTTTATTTCACCAAGAAGAAGAAATAATCCATGATTTAAGAAATTTTCCCTCCAACGTCGAAAAAAGTTTAGTTACTCAAATCTGGAGAGCACTTTATCATTTTCATCAGAAATATCTACCAAGAAAAGAAATATAATAGCCTAAACAGTTAATTTGCTGAATCATATCAATGGTGAAAATAATGACAGATGTTCTAGAACTTGAAGCTGTAAAGGAAATAATCATAAATCATTATCACAAAGGTCATGCAAAACATGACTACAAGTATTATGAAGGAGCTTTGCATAAGGATTGGAAATTCTTCATGTTGGATCAAGATGGAAAATTAGATATTATTGATAAAGAGAAATATTATTCTTGGTATGATCCCAAAGATTTCGATGAGAATGTACATTGGGAAACTGAGATTTATTATGTAGATATAGCTGGTAATGTTGGTTCAGCTAAAATTCGACTTGAATGTGAGAGAGTGCAGTATATAGACTATTTTAATCTACTAAAACTAGATGGAAAGTGGTGGATAGTCCACAAAGTCTCTCATGGAAACAGGAAAGAATAACATAATCATATAAGAATCAATCTTCTACAACCTTAGATAGACTCCGAGCTGCTTTGATATTTTCCACTAGATCTTTGGGATTAGGAACCATTCCATCCCAACCTGATTCTTCAACGTATTTTTTGAAATGCTCATAAAGTTTATCTGGTTCAAACTTGGCTACCTTTTCAGGAGAGTCTAATCCGGAATTGTAGTAGAGTCTTGAAAGCTTAGTTTTGATATAACCCATCCGAGTTAAATCTGAAAGCTTCACAAGCTCCAATATAGCTTCTTCTTGGATTCCTAATTGGTCAGAAAGTTCTTTTCTTTGCTGTTTCTTTTTACCAGCCTCAAGCATTTGCTCGACATTCCTTATTCCAATTTCAGCTAATTTCTTGACATGATCAGGATTAATATCCATGAAATTCCTGATAGAAAATATACTTCTAGTTCTCTTTGTTCTTTCTTCCCTCAGTTTTACAGAAAATCTCAGTAATTCTTCATTTTCCTTAAATTGGAAATAATTCAAAAATACATAGAGATAACCTTTAGCAGATTCTTTCTTAACATTCTCAATCATATCCACATAAGCTGCAATATCTTCAGAATTAACAGTATCAAGTACCTTTCCTCTATCTTCTTTTAGATAAGTTTGGAATTGTTTCACCAATGATACGTTTCTATCAATAACATGAGCTTTCTTTCCTTTTCTTTTCAAATGCTTCCGAAATTCTTCTTCTTTCATACTAACACTTATCCTTCATAAAGTCCAAAACCTTCATCAGGGAAAGATTCTGGCCACCCTACAATCCAATCCGGCATCTTAGCACTTTCAACTTTGTCACAGACAGGAAAATAGGCTTTAATATCAATGATTGGAGTATTATCAAAAGCATCTATATTTTGAATTTTTACTATACCTTTCTTGTGATCTATTTCTTCTATTTTCGCAACAGTAACAGCTATTGGATTGGGTCTGTATTCAGCTCTTGTAGCGAATACACCAGTAATAGGAGGATTTTCCCCGTATGGAGGTGTGCAATCTAAAATACCTCTGCTTTGATCATTGTCATGTTTATCAGCCCACCAAAAAACATGGATATGACTGAAATGTTCTAGCTGTTTCAAAGCAGGTATTACTTTGTTATCAAAGTGGAGGAAAAAACCCTCTTCGTCTCTTTTTATAAATCCTATTGGTCGAATTATGAATTCTTGTTCATATAAATTCATATTTAACACTCAAAAAACAAATTTCATTTCAATATTTAAATCTGTATCCTAAAGAATCTGTCAATCTAGAAGATCGATATTATACGAGAGTTGAGATCATCTCTTCAATATTGTCAAAAAGAGTTGAATAATGACCCTCATTTGGATAGAAAACTGCTTTGCAGTTAGGAATTGCAGCTGCAAGCGCTCTTCCAATCTCAACAGGAACAAGAGGATCTAGTTCTCCGTGCCACAAATATATATTCACATTCTTAGGGAGATCTTGTAGTTCAAATCCCCAAGGTGTAACGATTATATAACCTTCATCACAAACACCTTTAATTCCTTGCACAAAAGCTTCCTTGATCTGATTAAACATGAGATCAGTGAATTTGTGATTCTTGAAAAATTTTAAGTCTTCCTTAGTTAGGAGTTTTTCAAATCTTGAATACATTTTCGCTTTTGATTTTACTTGATTTTTTGAATTAAATTGTCTTTCAAAGTATAACCACATAACAAGTTTAGACAACCAATTTATTCTTCTTCCAGTAAAGAGCATGAATTTTACATAAATTGGAGCATGCTTCATGCAAATATTTCTGGGGCCCAATGCTGAGACAACTCCAACTGAATTCACACGCTCTGGAATTTTATACGCACACGCTAATGCGGAAGATGCGCCCGCTGACATACCAAGTATGGAGAATCTATCCAATGATAGATGATCTGCAAGCTCAACAATATCATCTGGAAATTCCAACAGTTTTCCATACTTTTTTCTGTCAGATAAACCAATTCCAGGTCGGTTTACTGAGATTATTCTAACATTGGACAAAGGTATCAGAATTTCCCCAAATTTAGCTTCCAAACATGAACCTGGCCAACCATGAAAATGAAAAAGTGGTTTAGCATCAGGATTGCCTAACTCAGTATAGCATAGCTTACGTCCATCTTTTAATTGTAAAATTTGATAACCCTTGGATGTTTGATTTGCTAACATTGTGTCAACATTGAATCTACGTGTTTAAAACTAATAAATAGTTCGGTCATCAAATCATCTACTTGAGATATCTTGCTATTTAATACTCCATCAAAAAGGAAAGAATAATAAAAACGTCTAAGCTATCTCATTATCATGGATACATTTACAGTTGAAACTGTAAACCAGTTCATTATTGCTAAACAGCATTTAACACCTGAAACTAAAACAAATAATCTTGTTCAAATAGCTGACAATTTAGTAGGATTACATAGTACTAGTCAATCTTCTCCTTACCTTTCTTTATTTGCTAGAACTAATTCATTCCAGAAAAAGGATTTAGATAGGGAAGCTTATGAGAAAAAAAATCTTGGTAAGATTAGATGTATGAGGAAAACTGTTTTTATTATATCAAAAGAGGTTCTTCCCTTTCTTTATGCAGCAACCAAGAAACAATATGCTCAAAGATTAGAAGGTTATCTTGAAAGATTGGGAATGGTTTTAGACAAATACCATGACATAGCAAAGGAAATTGAGAAAGTCATTAAAGGGAGAGCAATGTCAGTATCTGATTTGAAAAAGGAGCTTGATACCAAGGAGAACGTTTCAGCAGTAGTAAGCTTACTCTGTGATCAAAAAAGGTTGATTAGAAACAAACCAATTAAGGGATGGAGAGATAAAAGACATACGTACTCATTATTTGATGAATATTTCCCAGAAATAAAACTTGAAGACCTATTTGAGGAGGAGGGAATTGAATTTCTTGTTCGTTATTATATTGAAAGGTATGGACCTGTAACAGAAAAAGACATTGTTTGGTGGTCTGGATTAAACAAAACACCTGTAAGAAAAGTTCTTTCACAAATCGAAGATATGATAACTAAAATATCGATAGAGGGAATCAGTCATGAGTATTTGATAACACAGGATGATAAAGAGAAGCTTAGAGACATAACTAGTGAAAAAACACCTATAATCACTTTCTTACCAGATTTAGATCCATATTTAATGGGATATAAAGACAGAGAAAGATATGTAGATCAAGAATATTATAATCATCTATTTGATCAATCTGGAAATGCAGCCACATCTATTTTATTAGATGGAAGAGTCATTGGAATCTGGGATTTTGTAAGTGCTCAAGAATCAGTTGTAAAGATACATCTTTTTGAAAAACAAAAAGAGGACATTCAAAAGAAAATCATAGAAGAAGCTAAAAGAGTAGGGAGTTTCGCTTTTGATGAAGAAGCTCAAATCAAAGAATGTAAGGAGATGGAACCTCTTAAGGGTAGGATACCAGGAGCAGTACTTGTACCTCTGAAAGATTGTTAATATTCGAGAAAATAGTAAGAGAAGAAATATATATCCATTTTCTCTAACTATATGATAACACAGTGGTTCAACCATCTTTGAATCTGGTGAAGAAGATGAAAAGAAGAGAATTTTTACTAAGCATAATAAGTACACTATTTATTGTTATAATGATTTCAGGAACAACTCAAGCAGCTATTTCTCCATATGTTGGTGTAGCAATAGGTGATGAATTCGAATATGAAGTAACAATCTTCCATTTAAGACAAGAAGTAAACAATGTCGTTCATATTAACATGAACCCATTCGGAATGGAAGGGAATAAGGTAAATATT
>JAGLTB010000128.1 GCA_023270155.1 Candidatus Heimdallarchaeota archaeon
GTCAGAATAGTTGTTGGAGCTGATATGAATTCTCTTGCTCTAATGAAACCTCCAGGAGAGTATGGTGCTGATATTTGTATTGGTGAAGGACAAACTATAGGTGGTGGACCACTCAATTTTGGCGGTCCATTACTCGGTGTCATTTCCATGAAATACAATAAACGAGATATACGTCAATTACCTGGTCGTATTGTTGGAATCACAATCACTCAGAAAGAAGGGGAAAGAGCTTTTTGTAATACTTTACAAACAAGAGAACAACACATTAAGCGAGAAAGAGCAACCAGTAACATTTGTACTAATGAAGCTCTTGTAGCACTAAGTTGTGCAGTTCATTTAGCACTTCTAGGAAAAGAGGGTTACAAAGATTCAGCAGAGACAATGTACCTAAGTGCTCATTACGTAGCTTCTGAATTGGAAAAGAATGGTATTAAAAGAGTATTTACAGGTGAATTCTTTAATTCATTCATGATTGATCTTAAGATTCCTAAGAGCAAAAAGAAGGAATTTACAAACTTCATGCTTGAAAGAAAGATTCTTGTTGGTATACCTTACAGCTTTGATGACGAAAACTATGATTATCTTGTAACAACTTCATATTTACTATGTGAAGATGATCTTAACGATTTTGTTAAAGCTATTGGAGAATGGAGGAATTAAAATGTACAGACAAGCAAAATACGATGAACCCTTAATTTTCGATTTGAGTAAAAAAGGAAGAAGAGCTAATATCCCACCAAGGTGTGATTTTCCAAGACAGGATATCAAAATCCCTGAAAGTATGAAACGAACCAAATTACCAGAGTTACCAGAACTTCATGAAGGAGAAGTTATGAGACATTATGTACGATTAGCACACATGAATTATTGTGTTGATATAGGTATGTATCCTTTAGGTTCATGTACAATGAAATATAATCCAAAAGTCAATGAATCTATTGTTAGATCGGAAAAAATAATGTATCTTCATCCTAATCAACCAGAGGAATCTGTTCAAGGAATTCTACAGATATTATATGAATTACAAGTAGCTTTAGGAAATCTAGCAGGGCTTCCTCATACAACCCTACAAACACCTGCAGGTGCTAGTGGTGAATATTGTGGTCTTGCTTTAATTAAAGCATATCATGACGATCATGGGGATACTCAAAGAGATGAAATAATTGCTCCTGATTCAAGTCATGGAACCAATCCTGCAAGTACTGTAATGAATGGTATGAAACTCGTTGAGATCAAATCCAACGAAGATGGTAGAGTAAACATGGACGCACTCAAAGCAGCTGTTTCTGAAAAAACTGCTGGGTTAATGCTTACTAATCCAAATACCTTAGGAATTTTTGAGAAAGACATCATTGAAATGTCTCAAATTGTTAAGGAAGCTGGTGGATTATTATACTATGATGGTGCTAATTTCAATGCAATCGTTGGAAAAATCAGACCAGGAGACATGGGATATGATGTGCTACATTTCAATCTTCATAAAACATTCGCAACTCCTCATGGAGGAGGCGGTCCTGGAGCTGCATCAGTAAGTTGCAATGATATCTTAGAACCCTATTTACCGATACCAACTATAGATCATGATAAAGACAAAGATTATTACTTCTTCAACTACGATAGACCAAAATCTATAGGAAAACTACATGGGTATTATGGTAATGTTGCTGTGGCTTTAAGAGCATACGCTTACATAGCAGCACTTGGCTTCGAAGGATTACAACACACAGCAGAACAAGCATGTTTAACAGCTAACTATGCAGTAAGAAAGCTAGAAAAGATAGATGGTTTTAGATTAAGCCATGGACCCTCTATACCAAGAAAACATGAAGGTGTCCTAGAGGCTACTCCAGCTCTAAGAAATTATGATGTTTCTGGAAAAGATATTGGTAAGATGATTCTCAATCATGGAATGCATGCACCAACTGTGTATTTTCCACTAATTGCACATGAAGCTTGGATGGTTGAACCTACAGAGAATGAGAACAAAGACACTATCGACAAATACGTTGAAGCTGTAGAGATTGAGATGGAAAAAGCCAGAAAAGATGCAGAATATGCACACCATGCTCCACACAATGCTGCTGTTAGCAGAGTGGATATTGGATGGTCTGTAAAGAATTTAGTTGTTTCTTATAAAATACTTAAAGAAAAATTAGAAAAAGGAGAATATGTTCCTTAAATTCTCTTTTTCATTTTATTTTTATTTTTTTCTTCTAAATTGAATTTGTGCTGGAGGGTTAATGAATATCCCTACAATAAGCATAAAAGAAACACCAAGGATTTCCTTGAAAGTAATGTTGTCAATTATGTTGTCAGGTAAAACCTTTACCATAACTTGCGAGACATCAAAAACAAAGAAGATAATCAAAATTTGTATAACAAAATATATTAGGATACTTAGTAGAGAACCACGAATCAAGTATCTAAATAATTTCCTTTGTTTGGTATCTCTAACTCTATTCATTAAATATTCAGAGAAAAGGAGAGAAACAGCACTTAAACCTATTGAACTGAAAATTGGGAATGCTATCAACAAAGGAAGTGTTGACCAATCATTTAGTTTGATAATTTCATGTAGATAATAGAAATGTGGAATTTGCGCTAGCAATGATATTGAAAATACAGTAATAACACTGGGTAATATTGCATCCTTGTCCCAGATTCTTATAGCTTTACTCATCGTTATCGTCCTTTACACTAAGCTCTTTTTGAAACCTACAAATAAGTTTAGTTATAACTTTTTTGATGGCGATTAAAAAATTAATGATCGCTTTCTTCGAATGAATATCCTTTCTCGATTCGAAATTCACAATAATTGTGCCCGGTTCCGTGACATTTTGTTTCAGTTACAATTGGAGGATCTTTAAGTATTAATGCTAATCGTCCTGCTAAGTATCCCGATTGAAAATCACATAATGTCTCATTTAAATTAGTTTCAGAAAGATTAGCACCAGATGCGTATGCACACTCATGAATCTGAATGTACATTTCATCCTCATCTTCTCCATCTTGAACAGTTACAAATGAGTGAGATCTTGATAAATAGTTTGTAGGATGAGTTAAATATTGTCTGATTATTTCTGTAGCTTGTTTGAGTGAATCAATGGGTAATTCTGCTTGTTCAGCAGCCAATATATCGTATATCAGATTTTTTGCAGGACCTATAACACCTAATTCTCTTCCTGCGGAATATAGCAAAGCTCCACAGAATTTATCTCTGAATTTTAGAGAGATGATTTGTTGCTGTAAAGAACTTATGTGAACATAATCTTGATCATTAGGTCTTAATGATTCAGTCATTTTAAGGGAGTTGTAACCATGTTGTGTAGTCTCATGGATGAATTCATAGAAAAGTTGTCTTCTATATTCTTCTGCAGGAAAATCTCCAAGAAACTTGATCTTCTTATCTTCTTCTTTGATTTCCATAGATCGATAAGCAACTTTTCCTGGTTCTTTTCCTTGAAAAACTTCTATCTCAAACTCGCAGTATGCATCTCCCAATCCTTTACATTTGGTTTCAATTACCCTCGCACCAAAACCGATCATAGCTTCAACTGTTCCTGCTATTTCTCCTGCAGTATAATGGCACAGCGGTTCGCTAATATTTATAGCACCTGCACTATTTACTAATTCATAAATTCTTAATGTTGCAGTGTATCCCTCTAGTTTAGCAATATCACAATGTGTAGCCTGGTATAGTGGAACAATGTTGTTACGACTATATAATAAAGCAAGCGCAATCAGAGTTTCTTGAAACCTTTCTTCTGGTTTTACAGCACCTACTTTTGGATTTAACACAGTTAAGTAATATGGTGCTGCTCCATACATTCCTAATTCTCTACCGCTTTGATATAGTAGTTGAGGAATTAAAGGATCTAATGCAAGCAGAGACATCATCACTTGTTGATAAGTACTAATGTGAACATAGTCACCAAGATTCTCTCTAACTAGTTCTTGAGAAATAATACTACTAATTGTGTTTTTGGTTAGAATCATCATACTCTCTTTGCGTCGAGTATCTCTGTCACTCAAAATCATATTTGGAAGAATGGAAGACCAGAGTTTTTCACGTATAACATCTTCTGTGATCATTCCTTCAGCTATTCTTTCTTCATTTAACATTACAACAGGTACACTCATAATACCATATTGAGCAGCAATCTCTTGCTCCTCTGTAATATCAATTGTGCTTACATGTAACATTCCTTTCATTGTAGTACCAGCAATGTTTTCTAGCACTCTTTCAACATCTGGACATGCGAAACACGTAGGACTCGTGAAGAAGAGTAAACGTACTTTCTCTGTATCTTGAAGGTCTTCATCTTCAGACATTTGGATAACTCCAGTATAGATAAAATATATTGAAATGATAAAAACATTTTCATAAATTCTCTTTGAAATAAAAGAAAGAATATTAGTTAATCACACAAGAATATAAGAAAAAAACCAATGTTTTTCTCAAAATAGTTTTTTTTTTCAAAATCACAAGAATTATATATCAATGAATGAAACCTTGCTTGAAAATAGTTTCAAAATTGTTATTAAATTTTAATAACATCCGAAAAAATGGTGAAAAAAACATGATAGGACAAGGACAAGTACCTATAATTATTCTGAAAGAAGGTACTGAAAGAACAAAAGGTCGTGATGCTCAAAAGAATAACATTATGGCTGCAACTATAGTTGCTGAAACAATCAAGAGCACACTTGGTCCAAAAGGAATGGACAAGATGTTAGTAGATTCTCTTGGAGATATCTTAATTTCCAACGATGGAGCTACAGTTTTAGATGAAATTGATGTTCAGCACCCCGCAGCAAAAATGATTGTTCAAGTAGCCAAAGCACAAGATGATGAAACTGGCGATGGTACAACAAGTTCTGTTGTGCTAGCTGGAGAGTTTTTGAAACACGGTTTAGAGCTTCTTGATAAAAAAATTCATGCATCTCTTATCGTAGAAGGATATAAAGCAGCAGCTTCCAAAGCTCAAAAATACCTTGAGGAATTTTCTAAAACTTTAGAACCTTTCGCAGAAGAAAATACACTTCTACATCAAATTGCAACTACTTCTTTGCACAGTAAAGCTGTTCATGGAGCTAAAGAGAAAATGGCAAGCATTGCAGTAAAGAGTGTTGAGAAAGTAGCAGACAAAGAAAATGATGAATATACTGTAGATCTTGATAACATTAAAATTCTTCAAAAAACTGGAAAGAATCTTGCACAATCAGAATTCATTGAGGGGGTTATAGTCGACAAGGAAGTCGTACATCCTGCAATGCCAAAATCCGTTAAGAATGGTAAAATTCTACTTCTAAACCAGAATGTTGAGGTTCAGAAAGGTGAATGGGATCGCGAAATTCGTATTAGTGACCCTCTTGAAATGAAATCTTTCTTAGATAATGAGGAACAAATCTTAAGAGAAATGGTTGATCAAATCATTGCTCTAGGTACTACTGTTGTTGTAGCTCAAAAGGGAATAGACGATATGGCACAATACTTTATGGCAAAAGAAGACATCCTAGCTATTCGAAGAGTAAAGAAAAGTGACATGGAGAAACTTGCTCGAGCTACTGGAGCTAAAATTGTTACACATCTAAAAGATGCAAAAAGTGAAGATCTCGGTGATGCAGGTTTAGTGGAAGAAGTGAAACTTGGTGGTGATGATCACGTGATGGTTCGTGAATGTAAGAACCCCAAAGCTGTTTCAATTATCCTGTATGGAGCTACAAAATATGTTACAGATGAAGCAGAAAGAGCAATACATGATGCCCTTTGTGTAGTTCGTAACGTAGTAGAAGATAAAACATACTTACCTGGTGGAGGAGCAGTTTATACTGAACTATCTCTACGTATTGATGAATTCGCTGATGAATTCAAAGATAAACGTCAATTAGCAATAAAAGCATTTGCAGAATCACTATTGTCTATTCCATCAACCTTAGCTGAGAATGCTGGGATTGATCCTTTAGATATAATGAATGAACTTCGCGCTGCACATGCAGAAGGAAACGTCTCCATAGGTATTGATTTACTACAAAATGGTAAAATTACAGACATGTTTAAATCAGGTATTTTAGAACCTCACAGAGTTGTATCTCAAGCCATTAAATCAGCAAGTGAGTCTGCAATAATGATAATGCGTATTGATGACGTTATTGTTGCTAAATCTGGTGGTCCAGCAATGCCTCCCGGTGGAGGAATGCCAGGTGGAATGCCAGGTGGAATGCCAGGTGGAATGCCTCCAGGCATGATGTAAAAAACATCTTTTTTTTCTTTTTATTTTGAGTAAAGTTTTATATACATCATACTAGCGTATTTTCGTAATGTTTGAACAAGTTGAGATTTTACTCAAAGAAAATAACAGATTTCTTATTTCTTCATGTAGCTATAGCTCTTCAGATCTTACTAATTGTTCCTATGTATCTGATGGTTTAGACCTTTACTTTGCGAATGTTGAAAACACATCTGTTATTCAACAGATTTCTTTTAATCCAAAAGTAGTAGTTTCGGTTTCATCTGATTCTGAGGAACTTACTTATTATGGATACGCTGAAATTATTCAGGAACATCCTGAAAAGGAGAAACTTCTAAAGAAGCTTTCAAAATCAGATAAGCTTAAACCTGAAGGGATTTTTGGGATAGCTTTAGTAAGAATCAAACCTCTCGAGATTGTTGTTCCACAATTGAAAATCAAGGAAAGATTTCCGGATAATGAACCATCTGTTGTAAAAGAAATATTCCGTTCGTTCTTAGGGACTTTAAAAATCTGGACAAATGCAGTTCGATTACCATTTGTCTCCGTTAGTGTAGGAGCAGTGCTAGTTGGTGCAGCTGTAGCTTTTTTTGAACTTGGTATCTTTAATTGGTTAAATTTCTTCTTAACGTTCTTTGGTATTGCGATTTTTCATATATGTGCAGATTTGTTTAATGATTTTTTTGATCACGTTCTAGGGAGTGATGAAATTAATGCAAAATTGACACCTTTTTCAGGAGGATCAAGATTCATCCAAAATCGGATATTCACACCAACAAGAGTTCTATTGGGAGCAATAATCAGCTTATTAGCTTGTGCAGCAATTGGATTTTACCTAAACTTCAGTATTCAAGGAAATGTAATTGTTTACATCGGGTTAGCTGGAGCTTTCTTGGGCGTGTTCTATGTAGGAGTACCTTTTAAAATTCTTCACTATGGTTTAGGAGAACTTGCTATCTTCTTAAGTTTTGGACCAGCAATTGTATTTGGTTCTTATTATGTTCAAGCTGAGCAATTTTCTTGGATACCAATTGCTACTTCTGTATTAATAGGACTATTAATTGCTCTGATACTTTTCATAAATCAATTTCCTGATTATGAGGCAGACAAAGCTTCTGGGAAGAAACATTGGGTCGTAAGATTAGGTAGAGAAAAATCCACTTACATTTATATCTCCTTTATGTCTCTCGTTTATGTCTTACTTATATTATTTGTAGCATTACGTATTCTTCCTCTACTTAGTCTTATTGCTTTAATTTCATTGTTCTTTTCAATAAAAGCGATAATTACTACGAAGAAACATTATGATAACTACCTAGCAATGATCCCAGCACAAGCAATGACTATCCTTACGTGTTTGTCTTTCTCACTTCTACTAGCTATTTCATTGTTTATTTCGTATTTATTCTAATAAGGAATGCATATCTAAATTATATCCATTCTTCTTCCTTTTTCTACAATAATTTTACCATTCTTAATTACAGTGTCAGTATAGTTTACACCATATCTATAGGGGATAGAATCAATATTTGGAAGATCAAGAATTAAGATATCAGCATTTTTCTCTATATCCAATGAACCTAAATCTGCTTCTCTATTCAGTGATTTAGCCCCTCCATAAGTTGATGCTTCTAGAGCTTCTTCTGGTAACATTCTCATCATAAAGCAGGCTATTCCAATAATATTCTGCATATTTAAGATGTAACAATTAGGATTGAAATCTGAGGATAAAGCTACAGTTACTCCAGCATCTTTGAACATTTGATAATTAGCATATTTCTTTGACATTAATACAAAAGGCGTTGCAGGAAGTAGGTTTGCAACAACCTTCGATTCAGCCATTGCACTTGCTGAAACTGCTTCGGCATGAAGCAGATGATCTGCAGATGATGCACCAACTTCCGCTGCTAATAAAGCAGCACCTACATTATCCAATTCATCAGCATGAACTCTGAGCTTAAAACCTTGACTTGATGCTTCTGTTAAAAATAATTTGGATTCTTCAATGGTAAAGCCTCCAAGATCAGTCCATATATCAACAAATTCTGCGAGATTTCTTCTTTTTATTTCGGGTAATAATTGCATCATACTTTCTACATATTCCCATTGATTTCCAATGTAATCATCTGGCTTGATATGACATCCAAGAAAAGTTGGAATTATATCAATAGGATGTAACTCATTTACTTCATCAATCACTTCTAATAGTTTGATCTCATCACTATGATTAAGACCATATCCAGATTTTGCTTCGATTGTTGTTGTGCCATGTAGAAGCATTTCATCAAGACGTTGGAGAGCTAGTTTTGTTAATTCTTCTTTTGATGAACTGCGTGTATTTTTTACAGAAAACATAATTCCCCCACCTCCCTTTGCTATTTCCAAATATGATTTTCCTTGTATTTTGAGATTTAGCTCATGTGATCTATCTCCAGCAAAGACAAGATGTGTATGAGAATCAACAAAACCAGGACATACAACCTTGTTACTACAGTTTATAATATCATAATCACGTCTAGGATACTCACCTAAAATTCTAGATGTCTCCCCAATAGTTTCTATTTTACCATCTTTTATAACAACACAATCTGCTTTTTCATTAGAAAATACTGGTTCATATTTTGTAACAGGTCCCAGAAATAATTCA
>JAGLTB010000129.1 GCA_023270155.1 Candidatus Heimdallarchaeota archaeon
TAGAGTATTTTTAAGTTTTACCTACTTTTTGTTCTTAACAAAAAAAAAATAAAAAAAGGGAACATCAAAATTCCCTTATAAAAAATAATCTAGAATCAATCTAGACTTCCAATTTCTTTTTCAACTTCTTCAAGAATCTCACATGATTGGACAAGGGCTTTCATAGCGTTATGATCATCAAAAAGTGGTCTATCTTCATCGAGGAATTCAACATGTCTTCGAATAACTTCTTTAGCTTTTGTGACACCTTTGCCAAACTCAAATTCTCTGAAATCTAATGCTTGAGCAGCAGCCATTAGTTCAATTCCTAAAACTCCGTAAGCATTATCCATTATTTGGAAATTCTTGAGTGCGGTATTCATACCCATAGAAACAAAATCCTCTTGATCTGCTGCTGCGGGTATGGACTGTATACTAGCAGGCATTGATAGGATTCTCATTTCCACAATTTGCATATCGGCAGTATATTGACTTAACATTAAACCCGACATTAATCCAGCACTCTTTGTCAGAAATGGAGGTAATCCAACACTTAGAGCAGGATGATTTAATCTGTTCATTCTTCGTTCAGACATAACACAAACCATTGTTATTGCAGCACCAGCTAAATCCATAGGTAAGCATACAGGAGTGCCCTGGAAATTAGCACCAGTTAGAGTAAGCTTTTCTTCTGTAAAGAAAACAGGATTATCACCAACACCATTTAGTTCTATCTCAACTTGAGATCGAGCCCAAGCCAAAGTATCATGTACTGCTCCTAAAACTTGTGGGGCAGAACGCATTGAATATGCATCTTGTACCTTAACTTTTAGTTTTCCTTCATAAAGATCTCCACCTTCGAAAAGTTTGGTAAGAGCTTTTGCACATCTAACAGCACCAGGAAAACCACGAATTTCATGAAGTTTGGGTGTATAAGGTTTCAAATTACCCATTAATGCCTCTATTGACATAGCACAAGCAATTTCTGCTTGTTTCATAAATCGTAATGCATCATATAGAAAAATAGCACTCATTGCTGTAAGAAGATTAGATCCATTTATTGCAGCTAAACCGTCTCTTGCTTGAAGACCAGGTACTTCGATGCCAGCTCTATCCATTGCTTCCTTGCCTGGTAGCAATTCCCCTTTGTAAAAAGCTCGACCTTCACCCATCAATAAAAGAGCAATCTGTGACATAGGAGCTAAATCACCAGAAGCACCTACAGATCCTTTTCGACAAACTTCCGGAGTAACTCCCTTGTTTAACATCTCAACATATGTTTCTGCAATAATAGGTCTATTGCCAGAATAACCTTTTGCTAAGACATTTATTCTACCTAACATCGCTGCACGAATATGCTCTATTGGAGCAGCTTCTCCAATTCCTGCAGCATGATTATATATCAGATATTTTTGAAATAGTAAAACTTCTTCATCATTTAAGACAACCTCAGAAAATTCTCCTATTCCAGTTGTAATTCCATACATAATTTCTTTTGCTTCAATTTTCTCTTCCAGCATTTCCCTGCATTTTATCATTCGGTCCATTGCATCTGGATGGATTTCCACTTTTTCATTATGTCGTGCAACATTGACAACATCTTCAATTGTAAGTCCTGTACCTGTAATAACATATGTCATTTTTTAATCCCACAATCTAGTTTTGAGAAATCTTTGAAATATCTGTTTAAAATTTTTGCCTAATGTACTAAAAATGCTAGAAAAGATTTATCCTTAATGTGAGAAGG
Source organism: Candidatus Heimdallarchaeota archaeon (assembly GCA_023270155.1). GTDB lineage: Archaea > Asgardarchaeota > Heimdallarchaeia > Heimdallarchaeales > Heimdallarchaeaceae > UBA460. The sequence goes on from JAGLTB010000129.1 coordinate 1,727, forward strand.
AAAACGAAAGATATTAAAGAATCAACAAAAGTAAATAATCATGGACCAAAAGGTTATTGCCTTAGATGGAGATTCTTTAACGATAAATGATTTACTTGAAGTAACTCGTTTTGGAAGAAAAATCAAAATCAGTGAGAAAGGAGAAAAGAAAATCAAATTAGCAAGAGGAGTTATCGAAGAAAAGCTCGAGAAAAACGATATAATTTATGGAGTATCTACAGGTTTTGGGAAACTTGCTAATACAATAATATCACCTTCTGAAAGAGAGATACTTCAAAAGAATCTTATTAAATCGCATAGTATTGGTTTTGGTCCATGTCTTCCTGATGAAATTGTTTTAGGTGCAATGGTTATAGAACTCAATTCGTTCTGCAGAGGGGGGAGCGGAATTCGAATTGATACAGCAGAGATGCTAAAGAAGCTAATTAATGAGAAAGTCATACCTCTCGTACCAAGTATTGGTTCTTTAGGAGCTAGCGGAGACCTCTCTCCTCTTGCATATATAGCAAGAATACTCTTGGGAGAAGGAAAAGCAAAATTTAAGGATGAAATACTTGAAAGTGCAGAAATTCTTGCGAAACTTGAATTATCTTCAATTGAATTAAGAGCCAAGGAAGGCATCTCTTTAATTAATGGAACTCATGTTCTTACTTCTTTTGCAGTGCATGCAGTCTATGACTCGCTAAATGCTTTGAAAAATTCAATTCTTACTGTTGGACTAACTCTAGAAGCATTTGAAGGGAACATAAATGCGTTCTCACCATTTATTATGAATTTGCGTCCTCACAACGGACAGATGAAAGTTGCTAAAGCTATCCTTGATGTTCTTAAGGAAAGTAACTTGCTAAGCAAAGAACCTAAACGAATTCAAGATCCCTATTCCATCAGATGTTCACCACAAGTTCATGGTGCAATTTTAGATGCAATTGTTCATTGTAAAAAACTAGTTGAAATCGAAATAAACTCAGTTACGGATAATCCTCTAATTAATCTGCAAACATCTGAAGTCATCTCAGGTGGAAATTTTCATGGAGAACCAATTAGTCTAGCTATGGATTATCTGAGTATTGCTTTGACAGAATTAGGTAACATCTCAGAGAGAAGAGTCAATTTATTATTAGATTCTTCACAATCTGGATTACCCGCATTTTTAACAAAAAAACCAGGATTAAATTCAGGTTTAATGATGATTCAATATGCCGCAGCAGCTATAGCAGCAGAGAACAAAATATTGTCTATGCCAGCATCAATAGATAATATATCTGTTTCCGCTAATCAAGAAGATCACGTTTCAATGGGGTTAACCGCTAGCAAAAAGGCATATCAAATTACAAAGCACATAGTAGACATTCTAGGAATTGAGATTTATACAGCATGTCAAGCTCTTGAGTTCAGAGAGAAAAGAAAAATCTCTGTTGCTTTAAAAGAAGTGTATGATTTTATTCGGAAGAATATTCCTCCTCTAGAAGACGATAGAAGATTTGATGAAGAAGTAGGTTGGATTGTCGAAAATATTTCAAACAGTAATTTCATTAAGGTAACAGAACAAAGAATAGGAGATATATTCGGTGATATATCTTGAAAATAGCTGTATTGAGTGACATCCATGGCTGTTTGATATATCTAAGGAATTTGATTCCGAAACTTAGAAAAGTTGATATGATTTTCATAGCGGGTGATATCTTAGGCACTCTTTCTTATCCTCTTATTTTTAGATCAATAGCAAGAAACTTGAAAATATCAAGAGAGAGTTATGTAAACGAAGTATATGGTAAATATCTCGAAGAGTTTACAGATTTTCAAATTTCTTCCGCTAAACGTTTCTTCAAAATTATCTCTAGATTAAAAAATCCTATATTCTTTACTCATGGAAATAGTGAAGTAGCAGAAGTTCGTAAAATGTATTCGACAGAATCAGAAAAATCAGACAATATATTCTACCTTGGTAATTCAATTTGTATATATGATAAATGGGTAGTTTCCGGTTATGGTTTTTGTTCGCCTGCAAGTTACAGAACGTCTTTTCAAACACCTGGTGAAAAAGATAAAGATGAAATTATCCAAGATCTCTCTGGATTGGAAGAGAAAATCAAGAAATATCCAAAGGAAGATGGTTATATCCGGATGGGATTGTTCCATGAACCACCACTTAATACAAGTCTTGACTATATTCCACACAACTCTTCCCATGGTGGCAGTAGAGAAATAAGTACTCACATTCTAAAGTCAAGTTATGATTACATTATTGCAGGACATATCCATGAATCCCCTAGTTATGAAATCAGCAAAGATTCTATCATGATTAATCCTGGTTCGCTAGTAAATCGGAGATGGGCTTCACTAGAACACCCAGAGAGAAAAGTAAAGCTAAACCAAATTAAAATACCCTTATCTTTGAAGGGATTGATCTACAATTCACGTCCTTATTACGAATAGGATTTTGTTTTTAGAACCAAAGATATTACCAAAAAATTAATAAGGACTTATTTTTACTCAAAATTAGTAAAAAACATTGTTGCTATGTGAGTATGATGATACCAGTAGTTGATGTTGACATAAAAGAACTTGAATTACAAGCAGTCAAAGAAGTAGTAGAAAGTAAATTCCTAATTGAGGGAAAACATGCACGTGCTTTTGAGAAAAAGTTTTGTGATTTCACAGGATCAAGCTATGCAACAACTGTTGTTAATGGAACTTGTGCGTTGCATTTAGCTTTAGTTGCTTTGGATATCGGACCCAGAGATGAAGTAATTACAACACCTTACACATTTATTGCATCATCTAATTCAATTCTTTTTTCAGGCGCTATTCCAATTTTTGCAGATGTTGATGTTGAAACATACAATATTGATCCAGAAAAAATAGAGGAGAAAATTACAGATAAAACTAAAGCAATCATGCCTGTTCATATTTTTGGAAACCCCTGCGATATGAAAGCTATAAATGACATAGCAGAAGATAGGGGTTTACTTGTCATAGAGGATTGTGCTCAAGGTCATGGTGCAACAATAGATGGAAAACATGTCGGTAACTTTAGTAGCATTGGTTGTTATTCCTTTTACGGAACTAAAAACCTAGTAGGTGGTGAAGGAGGAGCAATTACAACTAATGATGAGGAACTGTTTCAGAAAATTACAAGTATGAAGAACCACGGAAGAAGTCCAGTGGGAGGATACGCACATTACTTGATTGGTTTCAACTATAAAATGACAGACATGACAGCAGCAGTAATGAATGTCCAAATGGACCGGGCAGAAGAGATAATGTCAAAACGACATTATAATGGAGACAAATATAGAGAATTGCTCAAGGATTCAGAGTATCTTAGATTACAAAAAATATTACCTGGGCATAAACACTCAGATTATATTATGGCTCCATTCATTATGAAAGAAGATACCACTCAAACACAAATAATTGAATATCTGAAATCCAATAACATAGGTTCTCGCTCAATATATTCTGTCTTATCATATCAGCAACCATCCTATCAAGATTTATCAAAATGGCATCTTTCTAAAGTTATTGAGTACCCAGATTATACTTTAGTTTCTTGCCCAAATGCAGAACTAATCGCAAAGAGACACTTTGAACTACCAATGGTAACGTCTCTAACTGATGAGAATCTCACTTACATCATGGAAAAACTTCAGAATTTTTTTGAATAATTCATCAGGAAAGGTGTAAATTTAGTTACTTTTTTTAGCTAACAGTTCCGAAAACCTTTTTTTGATTTAACAATTTATTAAAAGTGAGTAATATGAGTAGTGATGACTTTCCTCTTTACATGTCATCAATAAATGTTAAAGAGAATGAATATGTAGAAATTGTGGTAGTATATCAAGGAGAAGATCCTGAAATTGACAATGTTTTCCTAATAGGAGATAAAAACAACCTTAGTTCGGATATCACAGCAGCAAAGATATTTTCAAAAGAAGGAACAGCAAGAATTTCGTATACTATATCATTCCCTATATGGGAAGATGGAACTTTCCAAGCTGTTGCGGAAAAGGAAGGAAAATACATTTATGAACCAGGAGAAGCTCACAACATTGTTTTTCGTGGTAAAGGTGTTTTCCTTGATTTAAGAAAGATATACCATTTAACAAAAAAAGTGAAGAAACCTAAAAAAGGAGAACTTGATAAGGCACAAACAGAGGGAGAAGCTGAAGAAATTCCTGAAGTTGCAATTGAAGAGGATACCATTGAACCTGCATTCGACGAAGACAATATGTTGTCACTTAAACCAAAAGATTTCAAGGTTTTTGTGCCAGAACTGAAAAATAGCCTACTTCAACTATTAGATTATCTAGCAAATGAAAAGAGTCAGAAACTGTTTTTTGATGTAGTTATTCTACCTGATATAGCAAGGAATCTTAAGCTTTGTATTTCTGAAGAAGGTAGAGCTTCTGTTTATGACGTCTGCTTTCCTTTTGTAATTTTCATAGAAAAGGCACTGATTCTTAGTGGAATGATTCACAATCAGATTCTAGACGAAGAGAAATATGAGAGATATAAAAGAGAAGTAGTAGATAAGATTGAAGACGTAAGAAGTATGATCAAAGCGACAGAGTTTCGTCACACTACAGATTTAATCAAGAAAGAATATGATGATGATGTTCATGAGCTAAAAATGAGGTTAAGAGAGGAGATTTAGTCAGTGATTTGAACATTTATCTTTGCAAGAGAATATCTGTGAAATCCAGTTAAGACTTTAATATGTCCATTTCTTATATCGGGAATGGTAGTTGGTTCATCTAAATCTAGTTCTAAGATATCTATTGTTTCCAATTTTTGTTCTGGAGAGACAATTATAAATTCAAACTTGTTTGCACTTTTCAATACCCTTGAGCTAATTTGTTGATTTCCCCTACCAAGAAGAAATCCTTGACCACCTATAGGTGTAAGTATAATTTTGACATCCTTTTGTTTAGTTTTCTGATATAAAGTTTCTTCATCTATATCTTTTTCTTGAATCTTTCCATCTTTTAATAGATCAACACCTAGTAATGTTTTTTCTATTTCCAACGATTTAAAAATATGATATACTGTACTTCCAGTTCCTAAAACGATTAAACCGTCAAGAATTTCATGTTCATCAATTAACTCATATGCGATAGAATCATAAGTTTCAGCTGAAGTAACAGAAGAGGAAATTTTACTCCCCTGAATCAAACCTACTTTTTGTGGTACTAATAATTGTCCATAAAGTGTTGCTTGAACTTTATTTTCTCTAAAAAGTTCTTCATCAACATCTAATACATCTTCAGAAGCATATGTAATTTCACCATTCACCATTTCATCTAAAATTTCTCCCAAATCTCTAGGATGATAGAGGAAACACCCACTAAACATTTTCACACCAGAAGGAATTCCTAGAACAGGAATTTTATCATTTATAATAGAAGTAACATCACGAGCTGTACCATCTCCCCCAACAAAAACAACTAAATCGACATTTTTTTCAAGAAAAATTTTACAAGCTTCTTTTGTATTTAATGCACTAGTACGTGATTCTTCTGGGAAGTATACTTTTTCGTTATCAAAAGAGTAGTTTTTTAGTAGATCTTCTCCCATTGGATTACCACAAAAATAGAATAACAGAGGCATTGAAGAATTGATAGATGCTAAAGCTTTGCTAACTCTTTCAAATGCGTACTTTTCTCCTTCATCAAATAAATCCCATGCAACATCTAGTTCGTCTGTTCCTTTCCAAGCTTTTTTCCCACCTAAACCTGCAATAGGATTAACAAGAAAACCGATTTTAAGTGTCACATGAATGAATAAAAATAAGTGTTAGATTAACTTTTCTTTCTGTTATCTTTATTTCGTTCCTGGAGGAAAATAAAGATCTAACACTTTTTTTAAAGATATATCTTCGTTAAGTTTCTTTGTCAGATATCTTTTATGCAAGTAGTAAGCGAGGATGTAACCTCCTATAATTATTACATAACCAAGTAGAGCAAGTAGTCCATTTAACGCAAGTAGGCCTTGTCTTGCATCCATGAAAAACATTGGGTAAGCAAACATGGATATTAACCAAACCAATCCCCAAATACTAAAATTAAAGAATATATCAATTCCTGCCCAACTTCCAATAATTAACGTGAATAATATTCCTTCTAAAATTGCTATCGAAAGGTAAGCTCCACCATAGAAAAATAGTAGGTCTCGTTTTTTTAATTCAGTCACATGAAGAAGAAAGTAAAAGTCGTTTTAAAGTTAACGTATTGTCATTTTTATAACTAAAAATCCCTCAAAATCAAGTAAATTGCAAGTTTTATAAAAAATTATTATTTTGTTTTAAATTTTTATCTCATTTATGAGAAAAGTATATAAGTGAAACTAGCATCGTGCAATTACTAGAACCTTTGAGTCGGACAAATACCAGAAAAAACTGGTAAATACAATATGTATTTTCAATATGTATTGGAACCATTTCAAAGTATGTGAATTAATGGTAATTGGTTCTCCTAAACCTTTATAAGGGTTAAAGTTAGGGAACAGTATCGCTGACAAACAGTCGACTCTTTAGAGACGCTCTAAAGGGTAAGACAATCAACAACAGTTGGTTGAAAACAAAATACAGGTGTATAATAATGAAGAGGCGTAAACTACCTCGCGGTGGTGAGGACATAATTAAAGTCCTAGATATAAGCGGTCCTATGACTCAAAAGCAAATATTAGGGTCAGTAGACCAACCTGAAAGAACCGTACGTTACGGTATAAGAAGGTTACTGGAGAAAGGTATCCTTAAGAAAATGTCTAATTTAAGTGACATGCGCAGTGTGTTTTATTATCTTGATCCTGAAATCAGGGACAACTTTGAGTTCCTTGTAGAAGACAAGATTGAGATTAGTCAAGAAGCTTAATTTGCCTTTGGAGCGCAGGCTCCGTTTATTCTGGGAGAGAAAGGGACTCAGTCCCTCTTTTTCTATTTTTCTTTTAAAAGAACCTGAACTGATTTATGTTGAAGAATTATTTTAATATCCATCAAACAAAAATTATATTAACGCTAGTATCTTTTCCTTATTTGTTATGACTGAACTTTCATCTCTTGAAGAGTTTGATAAGCTAGAACAAGTAGCATCTTGGATGTTATCGATTGTTTCAGCTTATGAAAAAGGAGCTTTGGATAGTAAAACAGCTTCAGTTCTCGCCAAGAGGGCTCAAAAGAAGATAAGAAAACATATTCCTACTGAACATGAGAAAGATCACAAAGAGACAGTTGAGGATCTTTGTATTTCATTATCTACCATTGATAGAGCCGCGGGAAGTTTCGAAAGATTCTTTTTGACTAGTCTCAAAGAGGAGATTGCGACCATAATTAAGATACTAGAAGATGAATGAAATGAGTAGCCAACCGGATTTTAATTTTAAGATTTTATTGCTTGGAAACGCTGCTGTGGGAAAAACCAGTCTAGTTCAGCGTTTTGTTCACGACAGATTTGACAGTTCATATCTTATGACAATAGGAATGGAACCTTCGGAAAAACATGTGAAATTAAAAGATGGAACACATGTAGCGCTTTCCATCTGGGATCTTGCGGGACAAGAACGATTTCGTTTTATCAGACACACTTTCTACAAGGGTGCTAAAGCAGCATTATTAGTCTTTGATCTTACCAGAGAAGCAACTTTGAGTGACTTAAAGAAATGGGATAAGGAGTTTATTGATAACTGCGGTTCTTCAGTTGTTAAGATTTTAGTAGGAAACAAACAAGATCTCAAGAATCAGATAGCGGTGTCAGACAAAGAGTGTCAAGAAGCCCATAAGAAACTCAAAAGTCTTCATTATATAAGAACAAGTGCTCTTACTGGAGAACAAGTTGACGATGCTTTCGCTAAAATTGCGGAGTTATTGGTTAAACTAGCAAATAAAGAATTATCATAAATCTATTTATTTTTCTTTTTTGCAGTTTTTTCTTGTTCTTCTGTTTCTTCTTTCACAATCTCATCTAATTCTTCATCATCAAAAAGCAATATACTATCAAGAACATTTTCTAGTAATGGTCTTTCGGGTGGAGCTATCATTCCATCTTCAGAATCTGCTATATCTACTTCTAAAGAGGATAAATCAGCTCTCGCACCACTGGTTCTAAAACTTACATTACCAACAGTACCCATATTTTGTATCAATGATTTCATTGATGTAATTTCATCACGTAATTCCTTGATTGCTGTTAAATCACCAATCTGTTTGCTGAATTTTTCCAGAATTATATCTACTTCTTCAATTTTCGTTTGAGTTTTCTCGTCAAATTTCCGTCTATTTTCGAAGATTTTTGATAGTTTTCCATCTGTAACTGGAGTATCCATCTGTGGTAATTGTCTCAGTACTCTGGTAGTTGTTGTTGAAAATTCCACTTTTGTTTCTCCGAGAATCCCAAATTTTTCCTTATGATGAGATTTTAAAGCTTCCAAAATAGCTTTTTCTTGGCTACCATAATGTATTGCTAAATCTTCTAATAGATCAAAGAAATCCATAGGAATAGCTAGTTCGATAATTCTAGCAATTCTTTGTTTTCTATTTTCATCAAACATTAAAGTAACCTCAATATTCATCTTCTTCTTTTACTTAAGAAAGATTTTGCTATTTATAGTATTTGTGGAATTAAAGTACATAAATACAAAAAATATGTTTGATGAAACACAAAATTAAAATTATTAGTATCTAAAACAATTCTAATGACTGAAGAAAAAAAGACCATATTTGCTTGTTTTGCTCATCCCGATGATGAAATTGCTAGTATAGGTAGTCTTTGTAATCACGTTGATAAAGGGGATAATGTTGTTTTAGCATGGACAACAAGCGGTGAAATGGCATCTCATTTTAACGGAATGGAGTTTGAAGAAGTTAAGAAAATTCGAGAAGAACAAGGTAGAGAGGTAGGGGAGATTGTAGGGTGTGATACTTTGTTTTTGGATTATGGTGATACTCATGTAAGATCAACCAGAGAAAATGCGTTGAAAATGGCAAAGGTGATAGCTGAGATAAAACCAGATGCAGTAATGACCTGGTCGTTAAATACAAGACACCCAGATCATCGAGGAACAGCACAGATAATTTACGATGCTATAACTTATGCAAGAATACCTCATATTACAGGTCCGATTGCCCCACATCGTCCTCCTTTACATATTCCAATGTTTCTATACTACGAGGAATTCTCCACATTACCTGTTATCCATATTGACATTAGTAAGAATTTTGAGAAGGTTCAAAAAGTAGCAAAATTATATGGGGATTTCTATAAATGGGAAAGAGTAAGCGATTGGATTAATACAATGAAGCGTGCAGATGGCTTACGTTGCGGAGTAGGCTATGCAGAAAAATTTAATCTCTTGACTAGATTCTTACCTGTAGAAAAATACCTACCGATTAATAAAAGGTAACAAGAGTATTGCTAAAGTAGTCCCTTTTCTACATCTTTTACCATTTGAGAACCAGCTGCTTTCCAATCTTCTGAAGCATTAGTAAATATTCTTTCTGCTCTTTTATTTGCTTCATTGATTATTTTTTGTTCATCAATGGTTGTGAAGTTTCTGTTATGGATAATCAGTTTACCATTGATTATTACATTATCCACTTCTGTTCCAGTTGCTGAATGTACTAAATTAGGTACAAAGTTATGAAAAGGATTCGATACCATTGGAGTTAGAAATAGATTATTCATATCGAAAGTAATAATGTCTGCTTTTTTACCGATTTCTAATGTACCTATTTCTTTTTCTATTCCAAGAATCTCTGCTCCGAAAATGGTAGTTAAGAATAACATCTGCCATGAAGGAAAAGCTGTTGGATCTCTGAATTGCGTTTTTGTGAGAAGAGAAATAGTTCTCATTTCTCTAAAGAGGTTATGGTTTCCTGGACCTGGTGCTTGATCTGTTCCTATCCCTACTTTTCCGCCTAAACTAAAATAATGGTAAATAGGAGGAATAATTCCATCAATAATACTAATAGAACTCGGGCATCCCACCATTTTAACTTCTTTTGAGACCATAAGTTCTCTTTCTTGTTTTTCTGTATCGTGACAATGTACAGCTACTAAGTAATCATCTAAAAGGTCATGATCAGCTAATACTTTTACAGTTGAAGCACTTTTTCCAAATCTTCCAGTTATTTGTAATCTTTCTCTTTCGCCCTGTGCAACATGCATATGTATTTTACTATTTCTCGAAACAGCTTTTTCTTTGATAGCTTTCAAAGTATCTAAAGAAACCATATCAAGTGCTTGAGGTCCATACATGCAAGTAACTAAAGATTTGTTTTTATATTTCTCAAATAATTGATCATTTTTAGTTAAGGCTTGTTGTCCCTTCTCTTTGTCAAATTCATAAAGATCAGAAGGCTTCAGAGCGGCTCTATTAACTTGAGCTACTTCATTAATTGTTTCAGTAGCTACAACTCGGGCTCCTAGAGGTAGATAAACTTGTTCAACTAATCTATCAACATTACTAGTATACTCTGAAAAGGTTGTAGTACCAGTCTTTACTGCTTCTAGTACACCAAGTTTTGATCCAAGAATTAAATCTTCTGAATCTAAGTGTTTAGCTAATGGTCCTATTCCTTTATTCATCCATTCTATTTCAGGTAAATCTTGAGCACCTCCTCTCAAAAGTGTTAAACTAGTATGAATGTGAGAGTTAACCAAACCAGGCATAACTATGTGACTTTTACCGTCAATAATTACGTCAGTTTCATTCGTGTCTAAGTCTTCAGTATCTCCAATAAAACTTATTTTATCACCTTCTATCCCAATAGCACCATTTTTAATTATACCTAATCTGTTTTTCGCAAGTGTTAGAATCCAAGCATTAACTATAGCCAAATCCATTTAATCAACTCTGATAAATTCCAATAAAGAGGTTTAAAGACATAATAAAACGTTTTCTCAAGTATTTGCATTATTTGGAGAATATGAAATAAATAGTGGTTTGTGTTTAAGAAAAGTAAACTTAAAAGAAACAAGAGTACCCTCATAATGACAGTGTAATGATATGACAGAGGACAAGGAACTAGAGAAAATTAGGGAAAAAAAGACCCAAGAGCTTCTAAAAATTACAGAACAGCGAAAAAAGAGAATGGAAGAATTAAAAGAAGCGGAAGAAGCTCCAAAAAGCGTAGAAGAGAAAGATAAGTTAGCATTGATGCAGTTTTTTCTAGTCCCAGAAGCATATGAATATTGGATACAATTATACGAAAGTTCAGATAAAAAACAAACAGCAGAAACGATTTTCAAAAATGTTCTTTATATGATAAAAATAGGTTTCATGGAAGGAAAGCAAGTTACTAGAATAGGGATTAAGAAACTAGAGAGAGATATTGAAGGGATTCCACCATCTATCACAATTAAAAGGAAAGGAGAAAAGAAAAGATCTGTAAATTAAAGTATAAATCAGTTTTTTGCTCCAGTTTTCAGCACTTTTATTCACAGAATAATTTGGTAAGCTTTAATAATGAATAAGTCAATAAAAAATTAGAAAGAATTTGGTGTTAAATAAAATGCGTATTTCAGTAGTAACAGCTATCGGTGGAGGATCAATCGAACTAGATGTAGATCCACATTCAACAGTGGCACAATTAAAAAGAGAAGTAGCGAAGAAGAAAAAAATACCTGCTAATACTGTAATCATTGTTTTTCATGGAAAACAACTTGATGACAGTGAAATTTTGAAACAGACAGGTATGATGGAAGGAGACAAGTGCTATTTGATTGCAAGAACCAAAGGTGGATTTTAGTCAGATAATTTCTTCTCCACTTTTGTTAAAGAATCAAAAGCATCATTCTACGTTATTTTTATTTACAAATTCATCAATATTTTTAGATTGTTAGATTAAAAAGAAACATATATCAGTTTCATTAAGAAAGATATTGATTAGAGGTGCTACATTATGCCAGAAGATAAGAGATATTCTCGTCAATCACTTATTCCAGGATGGGATCAAACAACATTGGATAGTAGTACTGTTATTCTTGTAGGAGTAGGAGCGATAGGTAGTTATGTCGCTACTATTTTAGCATCTTCAGGCATTGGAAAACTAGTTATTATTGAATTTGATACTATTGAACTATCAAACCTAAATAGACAATTACTCTTTCGTGATGAGGATCTAGGGAAACCTAAAGCGGAAGTAGCTTCCAAGAGACTAAAGGAGATTAACCCAAAAATAGAAATAGAGTTCTATCACAAAAAAATGGAAGAAGTCAATGTTTCAGTATATGAGGGAGCAGATGTTATTATCGGTTGTCTTGATACATTCATTGGCAGAAGATGGATAAGTTCAATGGCTCTAAGAGTAAAAAAACCCCTTATTCTAGGAGGAATGTTCGCATTTTTAGGTGATGTACAAGTAATTATCCCATATAAAACAGCATGTTTCGAATGTCAGCCTTTGGTATCTGATGAAGAACTAGCACAAGCATGCACTCCTTTTGGTGAAGAAAGGAAAAAAGAAAGAGAAGAAGAGGAGGAAGAGGCTAAACTGCCTGCTGTAGCAACATTATCAAGTATTATTGGGGGAATGATGGCTCAAGAATCTTTAAAACTCATCTTAGAATTAGGAGCACCTCTGGAGAACTATATGTTCTATGATGGTCTAAATAATGCAACTACTATCATACCATTAGCAAGAACAGAAGATTGCCCAGCTTGTGGAGAATTATACAAATTAGAACAGATTGAATTTATAGCTCATCCTACTGAAACAATTAAAGACTTATTGTTTAGATTAGCATTGACTTACGGTTTAGAGAAACCTGATTTAATGGTTGAGGGAAAGCTATTAAATAGCGAGAGCATTGTAGAAAATCAACTAAAGGAAAAATCTATTGCATATATTTTAGATAAAAATCTGGCAAAACCAATTAAGATTGTTATAAAAATTGAAAAACTTTAGTGTGGTTATAAAATAGTGGTTCTTGAATGCAATATTTTTTAAAGTTTGATAGCCATGATTTATTAGAGATATAAAAATAAGGTGAGACAAATATCCACAGATGATTTCCTCCTCGCAAATGAAGCGCAATTAATTTATGAAAAAGCTTCCGGGTTTGAACCAGTTAGAGGTAATCTTAAACATTGGAAAGGCTTTGTTGGAATGATTGAAGGAACAGAAATACCTATTTTCGCCAATATTTGGATTCAAGATGGTTTTCCTGACATTTCCCCTTTTGTAGATATTACTCCAAAAGTCAATCACCCTAATGTTGAAGACGACGGAACTTTAAGTTTACGAATTCTATCTAATTGGAAAAATACTTACAATATCTATGAAGTGATGAATGATCTTATGGATCTTTTCACTAAGGTTCCTGCAAGAACCTACAAAACAAAGGTGAAAAGAGCAAAAAAGGAAGAACGTACTTCTGGTCTTCCAGTATATTCAATACAAACAAGACAGCTTCCTCAAACTCAAGCTAAAACTATTAAGGTTGATCCAAAAATCGAAGAAGAAAAGAGATCAACAGAAGAATCGATTGTCAGTTATCAGAGACAGATTGAAACTATAAGTAGGAACATAGAGAAAGAAAGAGAAGCACTTTTGAAAGAAGGTGGAGTAAAAGTTGAAACTAAAGAGGTTTCCATATCAAGAGAAGACGATTTACAAGCTGATGTTAGTGCAGTAGCGGATACTCTTGAGACTATACATGAAAAATTCGAAGATGGAGACATGACAAACGTAGACTTTCTCAAGCTGTACAGAAGATACTCTAAAAAAGGTTATAAAGCAGAGAAACAGCTTAACAAAATCAGAGTAGACTCAAGTGGTAGTATGACAAAAGAAGAAGAAAAAATACTTGAATTAGAATCAGATTTGTTCGCTTCAATTGTAACATTAGATAATCTAATCCGGGGTTTTGAAGACAACGAAATAGAGCAAATTGCTTATAGAAAGCAGCTTAGATCTCTGTTACGAGGTATATTCAAAGCTCGAATGCAACTAGAAAAAGTAGGGTTCAATCTAGAGGAATTCGTAAAAAGAGAAAAAATGGAAGAAAGATATTCCAAAGGTATAAGGCAATTACGTGTTGCGGAAGGTGTTGAAACGGCAGATGCAATTTCCATACCATTTGATACTCTAAAGAAGATGCCTTCTAAAACTGCAGATTTTGTTTCTTCAGCGATTGAATTGATTGATCTTACAAGACTTCGTTCAGTAGCGCGAGCTGATTTGCTATTAGCAGATATTGATGAAATGCTACATATTCTGAAAACATTTCCATCTGTACCTGAAGACCATTGGGCTATTGGTGACCTAAACAATTGGCGAGATATTCTGTCAAAATACAAACCTCAAGATGTAATAAAAGAAGAAGATTGCGAGAAACTGGAATTTCAAGCAGCTAGATGGCTGAATGATTTCAGAAGACTTTTGAAAGAATTGTAATGGCAATAACAACATAATGAGGTTTTTGCAATTTCCCTTCTCTTTCATCCCATGAGGTCAATATCACTAGGTGAATTTCTTGGATAGGAGAAATGCTCTCAATACTATGTTCATCAGCATAAGAAAGGACTTATTTGAACTTGTAAATATGATTGAGATAAAAATCGATATAGGATATATCCTCGAAGAAATAGAGGAATTATCATATGAAGTTCAAAAAATGAGTGAAATCGGTTCTAGTATGGGAGTAGAGATGAGTAAAATATATAATTCATTGTACAATAAATATAAAAACAAACTAGCTTCGTTTTTAACTCCCAGAGAAGCAAATCATCTTGTTAGTAAAATAATGAGTTGGATACAATTACTACCGGGTTTGATTTAAATTTAAATAAAACAATATCAGAAGAAATGTTTTAGATTTGCGAAGATATAAATAATTGTTAAACAATAAATAGTTGGAGATTGAATTGGGATTACGAGACATAGAGAAAAAAATCAAGGTTAAATCAGCATTCCAAGTTAAAGATGCAGAATTGATGATTAAAGAACTAGAGCAAATGATAGGTAATATTGGAGAGATTAAGAAACAATTGAAGAAATTCGAGAAGAAATTTGGTGATAAAATCACTGAAAACAAAGAATATTACGAAAAACTTGCTGATTTAAGAAAAGAACTCGGTTTACCCATGGAAATTGGACGTTTTGATTGGCAGGAAACCCCCACTCTAAAAGATAAACTTACAGGAAGAGGTTTTTATGACATTTTAGCAAATGAGATTATAGAGCTAGGTCAAAAACTTACACCTGAAAACGGGGGGATAATGTCATTAGGTGAATTATTCACTCAGTTAAACAAAACTCGTCCAGGTAAGATGGTTTCCATTGATGATATGTATCGATCACTGGAGAAACTAATAAATGCTCAACTTATTTCTCCGTACAAGACCCTTGAATCAGGAACTAAGATAGTTGAATTTACCACCGTGGAATTCAGTCAAGACCATGACATTATCCTAAATTATGCTGCACGTGAAGGATATGTTACAAAAGAAGATTTGTTAATGCGTACTGATTGGAACGAAGAACGAATTGATAGATGCTTAACATTCTTTGAAGAACACGGGATTGCAAGAGTAGATAGAAGCTATTCTGGTGGAACAAAATACTGGTTCCCAGGACTGATGAGTTTATAATTAAAATACTTTATCAGCTTCAAATTGAATAATTGTTTTATCTTTATTTAACCATCTTGCTACTTTTTTCTCAACGAGCATCTCACAAACCAAAATCAAATCATCAGCAGGTAAATTGCTCCATTTTTCTTCTAATTGGGTAAGATCGAGAAGCGAGTGAATTTCTACAACTCGACCTGTTTCAATCATAAAATCAAGTAATTCATCAGCCCATTCTTCGTTTGCTTTCCAGTAAATTCTTGCTCTTGTTTTTGTTTTTTCATCTAACCATTTTGCAATATTTTGTTTAACAAGTTGATCAACAATCTCCCTCACTTGTTCTATAGTCAGCCTTTTGCTAATCTTTGAATTTTTAAATGGAAATTCAGATCTTATTTCATTGATATTAATGATATGGATAACGAATATTCTCGAATGATCTAAAATAATAGCGGACCAGCTTTCCAGCCAAGATTCTACTTGAGATTCCTTTTTAGGTCGGATGTACATCCATGGTGCTTTGACCCATTTTGGAAGACTATCCTCGAATTCAACTTCTAAAATTGCACGTTGTTCTTTTGAAATGTCTTCTTTTGAAGAAATTGCAACAACAGGCATAGTAGCTTTAAGATCTTCTTCTGTGATTTCCAATCCTTCAATGCTAGCTTTAATCAGTTTTAACTTTTCATCTGAAATTTCTTTTTCTTCCTTCAATTGTTCTAGGTCGATTTTTTCGACAATTTCTTCATCTTCTTTTTTATCTTTCTTTTTTTCAAGTGTCGACATTGAAGGAACTCACCTTGTTGCTAAGCACTGCCAAATTCTTCATTCCAATTATCGTATTTCTCAACTTCTTCATCGCTAACAGAGGGATTAATCATCTCTATTGCTTCTAAGAAATCGTTTTGAGTAACTGGACGTGCTTGTATAGAACTATCGCCTATTGCTCCTGTCATATCCAATTCTCTAATTGGTGTCATAATAGCATCTCTACAGACCATAGCAATATCAGCACCTGTGTAACTGTCTGTAATTTCTGAAAGCAACGAAAAATCTACTTCATCAGTCATATCTACTCCTCTACTGTTATATTCAAAGATAGCCTCTCGTGCAGGTTCATCTGGTAGAGGAATATAGATTCGACGTTCGAATCTTCTACGGAATGCAGCGTCGATTGAATCTGGAATATTGGTTGCTCCTACAGTAACAATACGATCAGTTTCTGAGCTTGATAGCCCATCCATTGATGTTAGAAGTTCAGTTTTTACTCTTCTCATAGCATCATGCTCTCCACCCCTTGCTCCAGCAAGTGCATCAACTTCATCAATAAAAACAATACTTGGTTGCTTCTCACGTGCTAAATGGAATAAAGATTGAACAAGTTTTTCTGATTCACCTAACCATTTTGATATAATGGATGCAGCACTTACATTGAAGAAAGTTGCTTCAACTTCAGCAGCAGTTGCCCTTGCTAGCAGGGTTTTTCCACAACCTGGAGGACCAAAAAGTAATATTCCTTTCCAAGGTCTTCTTGCCCCTGAAAAAAGATCTGGACGCATAAGGGGAAGAACTATTGCCTCTCTTAATGTTTGTTTTGCATTTTGTAGCCCTGCTATGTCACTTAATTTAATATTAGGTTTTTCTGTTACTATTATGTCTGCAATAGCACCTTCAAGTTTATCATCCTCATCATCGCTCCCAGCAGTGGATTTTCGCTCTTTTCTTTTTTCCAAAAGTTCCCTTAATTCCTTAGCTCTCGCCAAGTACATTTCTGCTTTCTTCTTCAAGGTTCTAGCAACTTGGGGATTACGTTCAAACCTTATAGCTTTCATTAATGCCTCTGAAGCATCCAGATAATACGGAATTGCTTCACTATAATTCTTCTCTTTATCAAAACTGTAAGCTTTTAAAGCAAATTCTCTAGCATGATCTATTAACCCTTGAGCTGACACGGATGTCACAACCACCATTTTTTAAATTTCTATACTATTATTTCATTCATCAGATATAAATCGTTTTATTTAGATTCTTTATAAGAAAAACTCATTTCAGATAATTTCATTTTAAATAAAAAAACCAAAAAAGAGGAAGATTTCAAACTAACCCTTATCTTCACTTACTTTTTTCTTCAAACTTTGAAGTTCTTCTTCTAAATCAGATGTATCTTCAGCTTTTTCTGTTCCAACAGGTGTACTAGGCAAACCAGTTACATCTGGAAGACTTGTTGTTGTACCTAGATCCATTTCTGCTTCAAGTTGTGCAAGTTGATCATCAATTGCTGCATCATCCTCGAAGTCTAAAATTCCTTCTGAAAGGCTGGGATCAGATAAAGCTTCAGTCATCATTTCAATTTGATCTCTCTGTTCCATAACAGTATCCATGACTCTCTCTGTTCTTTCTGGAGAAACAGTTTTAATCTTTTCACCAACTACTTTAGTACCTAGTTCCATTGCTTGAACTGTGTCAGCTGTTGATGTAGCAGTTTGAATACTATCAATCTGAGCTTGCAAATTCATTGCTGTGTTATGAACAGTGTTTAATCTTTTCATGAACACTGCTCTTCTTTTAAGAGCTTGTCTTGCTCCCGCCTTGTTACCAGCTTGTAGCATTTTAGCAGCTAAAGCTTTCTGTTCATCTGATTGTCTTTCCAAATTTCTGGATTCTGCTTGAAGACGATTCTGTTGTGCCTTGAGTGTAGCTAAAGCATCGGCATCTTCCTTTCTTTTCTTTCCAAAAAGCCAATTCTTAACCATAATATTTCACCTTTCTAGTCTTCTTCTTTTCTTCTTAATTTTTGAATCTCTGCTTCTAAATCGTCTGTTTCCACAACTCCGACAGATGGCAGACCCGCTTGTGTAGATACTCCTAGTTCAACGGCAGTCTGCTCAATCAATCTATCTACTTCTGCGGGATCTGTGTCAGTAACCAATAAATCATCAATTCCATCTTCGATGGTTCCAGTTGAGTCTTCAATCCCATCTATAGAACTTTCCATATCTTGGATTACTTTATCTAAATCAGGAATTTGTAATTGTGCATTAGCAGCACGCAATGCAGCAGCTATTCCATGCATTTCTTCCGCCATACTAGCAGCTGTATCAGCTCTTTCTAACTTGAATATCAAACCATTCATTCTTGAAACAAGTTTTTGATAACCAAATTCCCATCGTCTACTTCTCACGATATCTGTAGCAAATAATCTTGCGGATTCTAAATCGCCTCGTTGAATACTTTGTTTCATTTTCAACTGCATTTTCGATTCATCACGTGATAATTTTCTTTGAGCTCTTTCTAATCTTCGAACTGTTAATCTAAGATTTATGATATGATCACGTGGGCTTTTTTTTGAGCCTAAAAGCCATCCCATAAAGTTTCCGAACATCTAACTCACAGTTTTATTTTTTGACTATACCTATTTAAGCTTTCGTAGTTATTATATGTATTGTTTTATTCCCTACAGCACCTCAAAATATGATGTCGTTTCGAAATTCTTAAATTATCAAAGTAAGAATTGATATTAAATCTTAGGTGTTAGTAAATGTTTTCAAA
>JAGLTB010000130.1 GCA_023270155.1 Candidatus Heimdallarchaeota archaeon
CATCCTGACCCAACACAACCTTCCAAAAAACCTTTCGAACCTGGTCATCCTGACGTAGGTCCACCTAAGGAATATTAATAATCTGAAATTTTTCATTATGGGTGAACAAGATGCGAAAGAAAGAAGACTTCGATATGATGGTACGGAGGATGATAAACGGCAGTGATGTTGTTGTCGAAGTTATTGATGCACGTTTTCCAAGTCTTTCAAGGGCAAAAAGATATGAAAACAGGGTTTTGAAGAATCGATCGAAACAGCTTTTTGTAGCTATGAATAAGGTTGATCTTGTTCCAAATAGAGTAGTTCAGAAATGGAAATCAATTTTAAGTAAGGAGGGAATACATGTTATACCTACTTCAGCAAGGGAAAGGTTGAGTACCTCAGTTTTGAGAAATTCAATAATTCAAGCAGTAGGAAAGGAATTCTTCTATATTACAGCTTGTTTCATAGGTCTTCCGAACACTGGTAAGAGCTCTCTAATCAACATTCTAAAAGGAAGATCTAGTGCTCCAGTAGCCCCAATTCCTGGATTTACAAGAGCTCTACAAGTTCTAAGAATTACAACAAGGTTAAGGATTTTTGATACTCCTGGTGTGATTCCTAAGAAACTATCCTTAGCAAATCAAGTTTTACTTGGGGTAATTCGACCAGAGAAACTGCCAGATTACCAGAAAGCTGCTTGGGCATTAGTCCACAAAATAGACCAGCTTAATCCAGGTATACTCTCTGAAAAATATGAAATAGAATATGAATCACCTCCAGAGTTTCTCGAGAAATTTGCAGAAAAAAGGCATAAGAGAAAGAAGGGTGGAGGATTAGACTTGGAGACTGCTGCAGTAATTTTTATGAATGAACATATAAACAAGGCCAGAATCCCAGTTTGGGAAAATCCTGATGATTATTTACTAAAAAAAGAGGAAGAGAAAATATAGATTTACTTCTTTTTTATTTTATATTTATATAAAAATACGAATGCTATTGAAAGTACAACTACAGTTAGTGGAACTCCGATGTAAATACCTAGAAAAGGTGATTTCTGCGTTCGACTAATTTCAAAAGCCATATTACCTCCAACTTTTCCTCCAGCAATATATAGAAAATTGCCTGTAAAGTCTATGTCATGTACACTAGAAACTCTTTTTCTATATTCTACTACCTTTGATATTGTTGGTAAATTGGTTATATCAAGAAATTCAACACCATTATAATCTGCTACGAAAAGATGAGTGTTATTTCCTGCTACTCCGTGAGTTTCACCATCATCATCATCTGTGTGAGTTCCTAGCAAAACTGGTTCAGATGGAGTGGAAATATCAAAAACTAAGACATTACTAGAAAAGCATCCTACAAACAGTAGATTTTCAAATAAAGATAAACCCTTCGCTCCACCTGTGGCACTCAAAGTCCTTATTTTTTGGGGAGACGATGGAATTGTCACATTTAGGACATTAACTCCAGAACTTGGATTTGCAACATAAGCAAAATTATCCTTCACAACAACACTATCAGCTCGTCCATCAAGAGAGAATTCAGTGATTTCGATTGGATTGGTTAGATCTTCAATATTAAAAATTTGTAAGCCATTATCATAATTAGAAAGATAGGCATAGCTCCCAAATACATAAATATTGTTGGTTATTCCATCACCATTCTTTTGACCAAGTAAGGTAGGATTTGCTGGATCACTAACATCTGTTATGAATAACCCATAACCACCTGCAGCAACATAAGCAATATCCTCTTCAACAAATATTCCAAAAGCACCTTCATTTAACTCAAATCTACCAATCTTCTTAGGTTTAGCTGGGTTTTGAATATTAACAACCATGTATCCATTGTTATCTGTGATATAAGCATAGTTGCCATCAATATCTACTTTATATCCAACACTAGCACCAGGGATGTTAGTTACTTTGTTGATGTAAAATTCAGTTTGTGCCTCTGATGAAAGTAATCCGTAATCCAAAAGTATGATGAATAACAAGATGAACATAATTTGCTTAAAACTATTTGATTTGATTTTTTTCATGTAATTTCTCCAGAAGTAATCTTTTTACATTCAATTACAGACACTTATAAGATGTGGTGAAAAAACTGAGATGAGTAACCAGACTAACTCTGTAGAAATTTAGAAAAAGAAAGGAGAAAAAGATTTAAGCTTTCTTCCTTCTTAATCTAAAAATTATCCAAATTGAGACTGAAGCTACAACAATAGCAATAGGAAGGCCTACATAAATACCAATAAAATGTGTTTTTTGTGTTTTACTTACCTCAAAAATCAGACTTCCTGTAATACTTCCTCCAGCTATATAAAGGAAATTCCCTTTAAAATCAATATCGTGAGCAGCTGAAACTCCTTGCCTTTGTTCTGCTACTTCGGTAATGATTGGTAAATTACTAATGTTAAGGAATTCAACACCATAATTGTCTGCGACATAAAGGTGTGTGCTGTTACCTGCCACCCCTTGAGCTTCACCGTCATCATCATCTGTGTGTACACCAAGCAGAATTGGATTCGAAGGAATGGAAATATCAAAAACTACAACATTACTAGAATAACACCCAACAAACAGTAGATCTTCATATGTTGATATGCCAGTCGCTCCATCAGTAGCACTCAAAATCCTTACTTTTTGCGGAGATGAAGGAATTGTAAGATTTAAGACACTAATCCCAGAATTTGGATTTGCAACATAGGCAAAATTATCCCTAACAACAACTCCATCTGCTCGACCATCTTGAGAATATTCAGCTATTTTTGTTGGGTTAGTTAAATCAGTAACATCAATAATCTGTAATCCAATTTCATAGTTTGAAACATAAACATAATCCCCTAGCGCAAAAACATTATTGGATACCCCCTCTATATTCTCTTGACCAAGAAGAGTAGGATTTGCAGGATCACTAACATCTGTTATATATAATCCATCTGCAGCAACATAAGCTATACTGTCTTTTACAAATATTCCAAAAGCACCGTTATCTATCCCAAACTCCCCTATTTTTTTGGGTCTAGCTGGATTTTGAATATCAATAACTATGTATCCATCATTCCCTGTGATGTAAGCGTAATTACCATTAATATCAACGTCATATCCAGCTCCTGATCCCCCTATACTTGTAATTCTATTTACATAAAATTCAGTTTGTGCTTCAGATGAAAGCACAGCATAATTTAACAATAAGATTAAAAGCAGAATGAGAATTATCTGCTTAAAACTATAAAATTTAATTTTGTTCATATAACCTCTCCAAAGATTGTCTTTTCACAATTTACTTTAGACACTTATAAACATACTAAAATTAAGAAGAGTTTAGATGATTTTATTGTAATTTCAATCCTAGTAAATGCAAAGTTTCAACAATGATAAAGCCATATTTCTCGCAGATTGCTTTTTGGATTTCATCAACTGTGCGAAATTCAATAATCACATTCTGTTCAACAATTAAATTCTCTTTTATAAACTCCATTGCATAAGTTAACATTGGTTCAATTAGTTTTGCATTATGTTTAGGATCAATCATTAAATCTAATCTATTAGGTGTTCCCTCTTTCTTACTAAGATTTACATATATTGTTCCAACTAGATTACTATCCCTATGTATAGTCCATGTTTTAGTTTTTGGTTTAAGTATTAATCTTGCAATTGGTCTTATTATTCTTATTAAAAGAGGTCTAAAGTATTTACTTTTCTGAACTGGATGAAAGAGCTGCACTTCTTTTGGTGTCGATTTAAGATCTAGTTCATATCTTTGTTTACTAGTTTTCTTATTTCGTTCAAGTTCTTGTAATTGATACTCTTTAGGAAATTTAACTTGTTTTACTGAGGATAACTGATCAGGTTCCAATTTCTGTCTAGTTATAGTATCATAATGAGCAAAATCCAGACTTCTATACAATTTATATGCTGGTTCATTAATATCGAGAACTTCAAGAATACACATCTTTGCTCCAAGATTTTTGGAATGCTCAACAGCCTGTGTTACTAACCTTCTAGCAAAACCCTTCCTTCTATAATCAGGATGAGTTGCTACCATAGAAATTTCATACTTATCATCTAAACTATATCCTACATTAACAGATGATATAATCTTATCGTCTTTGTTCTCAATAACAAAACCATCAAGAACATGCTTGAAGTTTTTTGAAAAAATCCCCATGAATTTCAGAAAAGGTAGTAGAGATTTAAACTCATCAAAAATGTTCTTCACTTCTAAACCTTTCATCTGTAATTCGTTCTCAAAAACTACTTCCAATAAGGAAGACACCGATTCATGATCTCTCTCAAAATCCCATTCTCTTAAAGCAAATTCTTCATTTTCTATCACAATTTTTGATAAGCTTTCTTCAGTCATTTTTATCACTTTATCTTCGAATATTTGATGATACTAATAATTTGATTATCAAATCTATTTTCAAGGGTATTAATAAATGTTTTGATTATCAAATTAATTTAATGATTAAATTTATAAAGGCAGACGATTATATGTTTTCTTGTATAAGGAGATGCTTTGATGGGTAAATCAGATAAAATAGAAGTTGATTATAAAGGATTGAAAGCAATAGATTCTGATATATTGAAAAGAGTAAATGATGTTTTCAAGGTTGAAACAAAGCACGCGATTATAATGGTGATTAAGAACTTCGGTTCTTCTAATATCAAAAAACTTGCAAAAATTCTAGCGAAAAATGAAGCAACAATATATCATCACTTACAAGATCTCACCAGAGAACCTAAGCTTCTACAAATCGATGAAGAGAAAACTAGAGATAATAAGGGTATCTTCTACAAATTATCAGAAATTGCAGAGAGACACTTTGGAGAACCATCAGTTGAGATAATGGAAACAAAACTAGAAGAAGTCTATGATAAGATATTAAATCAATCTGATGAGAATCTCTATCGAATCTACATAGAAATGCTAGCTAATCATCCAGATATCGGAAATCAAGCAGAAAAAGAAAGAAGAAGTTTAGCTTATAATCACATACTTGAAAATATTATGATTAATAATCTTGAAGGTGCAGAGAAAGCACTTATAAAAAATAAAAAACCAAAAAATCCTGATTATCCTTTAGGAAGCATAGCAAATTTCCCATTGGATATGAAGATTTCAAAGCCCAGACATCTTTTTGAGATTCTGAAGTTGTTTAATGAGATGTCAGTTAAATTCTATAAATTGAAAGAAAAAATTGAGAATGAAATGGATAAAGAGAAAATACTAGAGGAGAATCGAATTAATATTCATTACCATGTTATTGGTGGTGAAATAGCAGAATTTGAATTCGAAAAATAATTAAAAAATGAAAAGAAAAAGAAAAGTGTATTTTGTTTAAGCTTCCCTTTTCCAACCCCATTTCTTAGTATCATAAAATGGAAGTTTGATAATTTCAGCTTTTACTTGATTTTTACGGATTTGTACAAGTACTTCTGTGCCTGGTTCTGCATATTTGATATCAACAAAACCCATTCCAATTCCTACTTTGCCCATTATTGGAGAGCGTACACCATTAACCATATAGCCTATCTTCTCTCCAGCTGTATTTAGGATTTCATAATCAACTCGGGGGATTCCTTTCTCTTTGAGTAGAACACCGACATGTTTGATTTTAACACCCTCATTCTTTGCTTTTAGAAGGGCTTCTTTTCCGAAGTAAAATGGTTCTTTATCATGTTTGCAGAATATAGAGAAATCATAACCTGTCTCAACAGGGTTAACTTCTTCATGTATATCTTCACCATAGAGAGGTAATCCTGCTTCTATTCGAAGAGCATCTCTAGCACCTAGACCACAAAGAGCTATTCCAACTTCTTTTCCAGCTTCCAAAATGGCATTCCAAACCTTGATTCCCTTTTCAGGATTTTGTAAATCAGAATCAAAAATTACTACTTCAAAACCATTCTCGCCAGTATAACCGGTACCAGTGAATAAGCATTTACATCCTTCAACTTCAGCTTCAACCATCTGCCATCTTCCAGTATCAGGAACACCTAAATTATCTAAAATTACTTTGTAATTTGGTCCTTGAACAGCAAACATAGTTGTTTCTAATGTCCAATCTTTGAACTCAAGAGGTTCTCCAGTGAATTCTTCAAAGATTTTAACAAATTGACCAATCCAAGCTAAGACCTTGGTAGTTTGATCTCCTGCGTTGCAAACGTTAAAATAGTCAGTTTCACTCTTCTTTCCAATAATTGTATCATCTCGATAACCACCGTTCTCATTAAGATAATAAGTGTAACCACATTTCATATCAGACATAGCAGATATGTCTCTTGGTGTGAGAAGTTCCATTAATTTTGATGCATACTTGCCTTTTAAGGAGTAACGACCCATGTCAGTTACTTCGACAATAGATACGTTCTCTCTTGTAGCAAAGATTTCGTCATCTATTCCAGTATAAGAAACTGGGAGATAGTATCCTGCAAAATCAGTCATTGTAGCTCCAGCATCTTCATGCACTTTCCACATAGGAGTTTTTACTAATTTACCCATAATCAAAACCTACTGATTTATTGTTTTTACTGGTTTCGATTTTTTCTTTACAGATAAAAATGTTATCCATTGTAGATACATTTCTCACGAAATGAAGATTAATCAGAATCATTAATGAATATACCTTATTTAAAATTCGAAAACTTCCTCTCTCCTTTTAACCATTTCCACGAAGATTTATGTTTCCCTGTGAGTATACCATCATTAATTCAATGGTGAAAATAAGCCATAAATAAAACAGGAAATGAAATTTATGAATAAGAAAAATAATGTTTTATTAGTAAGTTTTAGTGTTATACTATTAGTTTTTTTAATGAATAGTAGCGTGATTAATCGAACCTCTCTAGCTCTTCAAGAGAATAGAGATTCTGACTACAACTTAAATTCTTATGATCGGTTTACTTGGAAATGGAGTCTCACCGAGGTTATTTCAACCGAGAGTGATGGTGAATCCTATGGATCTAGAACAATTATTGATTCTTCTGGTAACATTCACGTAGTTTGGGCTGATTTTTCTGATTACAGTAG
>JAGLTB010000131.1 GCA_023270155.1 Candidatus Heimdallarchaeota archaeon
TCATTAAATTTTTAAACAATCTAGATAATTATCTTCAGTAAATCAAAATAAGGCGAATAAGATGGAATTTAAAATTGCTTTTATTGGTTTTGGAGTTGTAGGGCAAGGTTTAGCAGAAATATTTGTTGAACAAGAAGCTTTTCTGAAAGAAAAGTATAACTTCAATTTCAAAGTAGTAGCCATTTCAGATACTATGAAGGGTTCAGTTTATGATAAAAATGGTTTAGATATACAGAACCTCCTTGAACTTGTAAAGTCAACTGGAAAAATCGATAGTTATCAAAATGGGATCAAAGGATGGGATAGCTTAAAAACTATTACAGATACAAATGCTAATCTGATTTTAGAAGTAGCTTGGACTGATCTAAAAACAGGAGAACCTGCGATGACACATGTTAAAACAGCTTTGAAAAACAAAAAACATGTAGTTATGACAAACAAAGGTCC
This sequence comes from Candidatus Heimdallarchaeota archaeon, assembly GCA_023270155.1. Lineage (GTDB taxonomy): Archaea > Asgardarchaeota > Heimdallarchaeia > Heimdallarchaeales > Heimdallarchaeaceae > UBA460. The sequence continues at coordinate 448 of JAGLTB010000131.1, forward strand.
AATTGCTTTAGCTGTAAGAGAGTTATTACAAATTGCAAAGGAAAATAATGTAGAAATGAGATATGAAGGGACAGTATTGAGTGGTACTCCTGCTTTAAATCTTGGGCTTTACAATCTTGCTGGATCAGGTATAACAGAAGCAAGAGGAATTGTCAATGGTACAACAAATTATATTCTGACTGAAATGGAAAGGGGACTTAGCTATGAAGATGCATTGAAACAAGCTCAAGAATTAGGTTATGCCGAAGCTGATCCCACAGCTGATGTAGAAGGTTATGATGCTTTAGGAAAAATAGTAATTTTAGCAAATACTGTTATGGGTGCAAGTTTGCATAAAGATGAACCACCATGTGAGGGTATAACAAAAATCACATCTGAGGACATTGCAAAAGCCAAAGAAGAAGGTTTTCGCTGGAAGTTAATCGCTGGAGCTGTAATAAAGGATGATGGTTCAGTTGAAGCTTATGTGAAACCTGAAAAAATTCCTCTTGAGCATCCCTTAGCTAATATCATGGGCCCAACAAATGCTCTAACTTATACAACTAAATATCTTGGAGATGTTACTATAGTTGGTCCTGGAGCAGGAAGAGCTCCAACAGGTTTTGCTCTCTTGACCGACATTCTTGATATTAACAGACTTCTCTCAAAGAGCTGATATCAATGGGCTATATGCACAAGTACCTTGACGTAGACCTTTCCTCTGGTAAGATACATGAAAGAAAGTTAGATCAAGAATTAGCAGAGAAATATATTGGTGGAAAGGGTTTAGGCGCAAGAATTCTTTATGAGGAATTAAAACCAGGAATTGATCCTTTAAGTCCTGAAAACATCATTTTCTTCATGACAGGACCTCTTACAGGAACTTCAGTTGTTACATCAGGTAGATGGTGTATTGTTACTAAATCACCTCATACTGGTATTTATCTTGACAGTCAAATTGGTGGTAAGTTCGGTCATCGTTTGAAACGAGCTGGATATGATTATGTTCTAGTGAGAGGAAAAGCTGAATCTCCAAGTTACATTAATGTCCATTCGGAGGGTTCAGAAATACTCCCCGCAACTGAATATTGGGGTAAGGGAACTTTCGAAACAGAAGAGAAACTTAAAGAGAAACATCCCAAATCGGAAGTAGCTTCAATCGGTCCTGCAGGAGAAAAGCTTGTCACGTTTGCAAATGTAATGACAGATACATCCCACATAGCAGGAAGAGGAGGTTCAGGTGCAGTAATGGGATCAAAGAATCTCAAAGCAATTGTCGCTGGTGGAACTTTCAAGATCGATGCTGTAAATGAAAATTTCAAAGAACTCACTAGAACTTTTCGAACCAAAGTACAAAATGATGATGGAGTAAAAAGCCGTAACCGTATAGGCACAATGATATGGGTGAGTATGTCTAATCAAGGAGGTTTTTTACCTACAAGAAATTACCAAAGTGGTGTTTTTGAGGATGCTGATTTAATCTCTGGTGAAACTATGATAGAGAACCATACGTATGCAAACCGTGCATGTTATGGATGCTTAATCGCTTGTGGAAAAGCTAACAAATTTGAAACTGGTAAATACGCAGGATTAGACGTTGATGGTCCAGAATATGAAACTACAGCTTTAATTGGTTCAAACTGTGGTATTAAAGATTTAGCAGCTATTGCAAAAGCAAGTAAGATGTGCGATGATTTAGGAATTGATACAATTACTACAGGAGCTACTATTAGTTTTGCAATGGAATGTGTAGAAAAAGGATATCTAGAACAGAATGATGTTGATAATCTAGTTTTCGGAAACGATGAAGCAGTTCTTCAAATGATAGAGCTAATTGCCAAAAAGAAAGGACTTGGGGATTTGTTTGCAAAAGGAACCAAATCAGCTGCCTTAAAAATCGGGCATAATTCAGAGGAATTTGCTATTCAAGTAAAAGGTAACGAATTAGCTGGTGTTGAGCCAAGAGGATCGTGGGGAATGGCTTTGGCTTACTCTACATCCGATAGAGGTGCATGTCATCAGAGATGTTGGACACCCACTGCTGAGTTAAGAGGAGACTTACCAAGATTTTCTTTTGATGGAGTTCCTGAGTTTGTTAAAGAATCTCAAGATGAAAGAGCTGCTTGTTTTTCCTTAGTTCTCTGTGACTTCTTGCCATTTAATGTTCCTGAAATGGTTGAGATGCTCAACACTGCAACAGGTTTTTCATACACTCCTGAAAGCTATTTGACTGTTGGAGAAAGAATCTGGAATCAAACTAGATTATTCAATACAAGAGAAGGTATAACTTCTGAAGACGATGTGCTTCCAAAACGGTTTTACAAAGAATTAATGCCTGAAGGTCCTGCTAAGGATCAAGTAATATCAGCTGAGGAGTTGGAGAAAGCTAAACAAAAATATTATGAAATCCGAGGTTGGGATTCTAATGGGATTCCTAATAGTGAAACTGTAAAGAAACTTGAGGTATAGTTTCTCATACATCTTTTTTTCTCTTGATTAATCCAATATATTTCTGATTGAAAAATAAAAAAAGAAAAAAAGAGAAATTAACTGATTTCTTTTCCTACCTGGTTAAGCTCCATCTTATTACTTTTGCGTGCAATATAGCTAACCTGTTGGATATGTGTAATGTTGCAGGGAGTAGTACTAATCCAGCTATAAATGCAACTATAGTCAGTACAATTGCAACTCCTTGAGGAGCCCACCAGAATGCTTCAGAGAACCAAACAGGATTTCCAACTATTAACCAATTTATCAGTGCAGCAAATGGGGATGCTATAAGTGCAAGAGCAGTAGAAAGCAAGGATATCATAAGTGAAAACACGAATGTTCCAAAAGGTAGAGCAATGAATAAACTATAGATCAGAGCTGTGGCAATTCTTCTATCCTTTAATGCGTTAAATGCCTTTGTGAAGAATCCACCTTCTACATGAGGTTTATAGGAAACAGGCATATCTACTCCAACTAGAATTTTAGTTAAGTATCCCATCCCATACATCAATCTTGGAAGACTCCATAGGAATGCGTACAGTAAGAAGAATCCTACAATAGTGAATATTAATCCTAAAGATACTGATCCAACTGTTACAGCCCAGATGAAGTAAAACAAAGACAATGGGAAGAGAAGGAATAGGTATAGTAAATTAGCGTATGTTCTTGGATATTTGAAAACTTCGAAAAATGAAGCATCTAGAATACTATCATCTATTTTATCGTAAGTCATGCATAGATTTATTCTTGCACTTATATAAAGAATTATAATCAAAAATTGTATTTGAAAAACGAATTTTACTCAACTAAATCTCAGTAATAGTATTATGAGAATATTAATATAAGATATTTTCAATTCTGCTTGTTCATAACAAGGATTCTGTTGATTTATCATGAGTGAAAATAGCACCACTTCAGATACTGGTAAAAGAGATCGTACATTTGCTCTCATTATAATTTCAGTCTCATCATTCATTTCTGCTTTCAGTGGTTCTGCTTTCACTCTAGCAGCTCCTACTATGGCAAATGAGCTCTCAATTAATACAACAGAATTAAGCTGGATAGTAACCATCTACGTTCTAGCAACAGCAATGTTGCAAATCCCTTTTGGAAAAATATCCGATAACTATGGTAGAAAGAAGATTTATCTTACTGGAATGATTATATTTTCATCCTCTGCTCTTATTCTGGGTTTTATGAATTCAGCTACTTCGATTATAATAATGAGATTTGTTCAAGGAGTGGGGGGAGCACTTATCTTCGCAACAGGTACAGCTATTTTGACATCTGTATTTCCTGCTCAGAAAAAAGGATTCGCTTTTGGAATTAACATAGGTTCAGTTTACACTGGATTGACAATAGGCCCCTCCTTAGGAGGTTTTATGACAGAGTTCTTCGGGTGGAGAAGTATATTCTTTAGTATTGTTCCATTTGGCTTTGTTATAGCGATACTCGTAGCATTTGTTCTAAAAGGTGAGTGGAAAGCTGATGTAAAGGAGAAATTTGACTGGTTAGGGTCTGTGGTTTTCATTGCAACTTTATTCATGCTTCTTTATGGTTTTAGATCACTTCCAAAAAACTATGGTTTTGGATTAATAGGGGCATCAGCAGTAACTTTAGTTTTCTTTATATTCTGGGAATGGAAGATAGATTACCCAATCCTTCAGCTTAGATTATTCCAAAACAATCGCTTCTTTACTTTCGCAAATCTTGCTGCCTTCACCTATTATACTGCAACTGCTGCTACAACTTTAATCCTTAGCTTATACTTACAGAATATTTTAGGCTACACCGCAATAATTGCGGGATTGATACTTCTAGCTAGACCAATATTTCAAGCAATTTTATCTCCAATTGGAGGAAAACTTTCAGATACAATTGAACATCGCATAATAACAACACTTGGAGTAGCATTCGGATTAATAGGATTATTTATGCTCATCTTCCTAGATTCAAATTCATCTCTCTCATTGATTATCATAAGCTTAATTTTAGGTGGAATAGGATTTGGTTTGTTCTCTTCACCAAATGCAAACTCTATAATGAGTTCAGTCTCGAGGAAAAATTATGGTGTTGCTTCTGCACTTGTTGGAACTATGAGAACAGTTGGTCAAACTTTAAGTCTGGGATTGGTTACTCTATTATTTGCAGTCCTACTAGGAGATTTAAGTACAGAATCTATAGATTACGAACCCTTATTCATGAAAAGCTCACAAATAGCATTTATTATCTTTGTAGTAGTATGTGTAGTTAGTCTGGTCTTCTCTTACTTGAGAGGAAAGAATAATTATTTTGAAATCACAAATATCAATGAATAGTTGTCTTCTATAGTTTAAAAAAATACTAAACTGGAGGTTCCAATTTAAATCGTTTCTGAAGATGCTTCCAGGCCTCTCCCCATGAAGATGGGAATTTTTTCACCTCTTTTAAGGTTAGAAATAAAAGACCTGTAAGGAGTCTCCCGCCTGCAGCAATACCTAGTGTTATTTTTACCGCAGTTAGTAAGGGATACCAGTTATCAAACATCTCTGTTAAGTATCCTCCAGCTAATGAACCTATGAACATGAAAATTCCAACTAGCATGCTGTGTATACCAAAATAAACACCACCCTCTCTAGGTGGAACAATATCTAGAAGATAAGCTTGAATACTAGGTGATCCAATGAATATAATCCCTGCTAGTATAAAATGGATGATATAAAGATGCCAGATTTTTGATGCGAAAATATAAGCAAACGGGAATAATACTAATGCTAATCTGTTAAACGCTATAAGTTTTGTACGACCAAATCTATCACTCAATTTGGCTCCAAATCTGATTACTAGAATTATCATGACACTAAATGAAATTGACAAAACTGCCATCTGGAGAGCATTTGCTTCTAAAATAGACACCTGAAATATACTAAATATTGGCCATGAAAAAGAAAAGAAAATTGCTTGAATCATTGAGATGAGTGTAAATTTTGCGAATGGTTTGTTTGAGAAGGTTATTTTAAAACTCTCTTTCAGTGAATGTGTTATTGGTTGCTCTCCTAATGATTTATTCTTAAGGGGTTCTTCGATTTTTCTGAAAGGCAATATACCTATGATAGAGATTAATACGCCTATTGCAATAGGAATAAGGATGAATTTCTGGTAGATTTCTGCTCTCTGTTCTAACTCAAATCCCTTATCATTGAATATTATTGTTAGGATAACCCCAGTGATGAGAGTAGCAACTGCACTCCCAACTGCATCAAACCAAAAAATCCTCCCAGTTAATTTAGCTCTTACTTCTCCAGGAAATAACTCGTTCTGAAGAGCTGAGAATGCTGGAACACCCAAACTTGCAAGTAAATTTACTAAGGCAACAATAAGGACTATTACCCAAGGATCAATTATCCAGTAAAGAATAACATATGGAATACCCCAAGTAAGTGTTGATATAACTACAAAAGGAATTCTTCTTTTAACTAAATCTGATAGTCTACCAAAAATAGGACCTAAGAAAGTTGAGAGTAGGTTTGATATACTTTGTATCCATCCAAGAATTCCAGCTGAAGCTCCCATTGTAAGAGCGATCATTGAAACAAAAGGTTGAACCAATCCTCTAGATGTACTTGTAGCTATTGTTCGTGAATAAAGAGCTCTCTCTTCTCTCTTTTTTATTGAATTGGACTTATCTGGTTCTGAGGAAGTATCGATTTTCATTGAATGCTGTTGAAGAAAACAAGTTATTGAAAAGTTTTCTGTTAGAACTTAGTCTTTAGTAATCCCAACGTTTCTTCATCCTTTTCAGTTTTCAAGAGCCTTTCTAAAGCATAGTTCACATCATCATTGTCAAGCTGGAGGAGTTTTTTCACTATTTCTCTTCTAATTTCCTTGTTAGTTTCTTTTTGGATATGTGTAGAGAGGACAATACTGATTTCAGGATTTTCAGCTTTTTGTAAGATGTAGTAGAGAAGAAGTTTTCTCATTTCAGTATTTGGTTTGGATTTTAGAAGAGATACAAATGCATACATAACTTCTTCATCATTAATCAAATCACTAAGAGACCTAATAATCCATAATTTTACTCTATTGGAAACCTCTCCAAACTTAAGTTTTCGAATAAGAATATCTCGGACATCGACATCATGAATAATAACTCTTAAAGCCCAAACTGACCAAAGACGAACCTGTTGAGAGCTGTCACTAAGAGTCTGAAGAATCGTTCTTTTCACTTCATCTTCTTGAATAAGATCTGCTAAAAGCGAAACTGCTTTAGCTCTGCAGAGTTGATATTTATCCTCTAAAGCAATATCAATTAAGATTGTTGTAATTTCAGCATAAGTAGAGAACTCACCAATAAGGTCCAAAATTTGTGCTCTTTCCTTATTTTTCTTGGTTATTTGAAATCTAGAAGTAAGGTCATTCATCTGCTCTAATCTTTCTTTTTCTGTTCTTTCTAGTTTCTCTACTTCTAAATCCATAATATGTTCAAAAGCTAGGTCTTCTTCTTCTGAATTTTCTGAAGAGTTATCTTCTTCACTCATAAGATCGATATAGTATGGTCAGCGTTATTAAAAAATCTATCATTTTAAAATTAAAGTAAATGTAGAAGAGCTTAAAAAATAAACATCTTATCTGACTATATGGCAGCCCATAAAATTGAATGCGAGAGTACAGGTCCATTAAAAACCAATTGTTACTTACTCTATGATATTCAAGAAAAAGAAGCTGCACTTTTTGATGTTGCAGGTTCAATCCCTAAATTAAACAAAATTATAGAGAAGGAAGGGTTAACAGTAAAATATCTTTTCTGTACTCATCTCCATTTTGATCACGTAATGGGTTTAGAAGAAATTAGAAACAAATACCCAGAAGCTCTTCTAGCATTCAATTCAAGAGAACTCGATGTCATGGAAAATCTAGGGAATTTCGCGAGATTATTCGAATTTGAACCTTCATCAATTGGAAAACAAGATATTAATATTGAGAATCAAATATTTAATATTGGAAAAATGGAATTAAAGACTCTCCTAACTCCTGGACACACCCCCGGTAGTGTATGTTATTTTTTTGATAAATATCTATTCTCTGGTGATGTATTGTTTAAACGAGGAATAGGACGTACTGATTTCTATGGTGGGTCATTTGAGGAAATTATGAATTCTATATTAGGTTTGTATAAATTTCCTGATGACACAATAGTTTATCCTGGTCACGGAGAATCTACAGATATAGGATCTGAGAAAAGAGAAAATCCATTCGTCAATCAAGATAGTATCTACTGAATTAAATCCAATTTTTCTCTTAGTTTCTCTTTTATATCCGAAAAATCTGAAAAAATAATAAGTCTAGAATCACCTTCTAGCTCTTTAGCTAAATCCTCGTTCTCTTTGGCAAAAATAATATCTGCAAGGCTTTTAGCTGGGAAAATATCTGATAAACCATCACCTATATAGACTATTTTGTATCTTGAATCCTTGAGCTGTTTGACATGAGAATATTTGCAATTTGCACAATCATGTGTGCATTGTGCTGTTAGAAAATCAAGTTTTATCTTTCCCTTATCTAATCTCATATCATTAGCTTTAATTTCAAATTCATCTTCAGGAATTTTGTTATTGGAAAGAATTCTCTTAATATAAGTTATGAATCCATCTGAAACAATAGTAAATTTCATACCTATTTTTTTAGTCCATTCATAGAACTTTATGAAAGTAGGATCAACTTTGATTCCATCAACAATTTTGTTAATATCACTCATGGTTGTTTTTTCGATCATACCCCATTGATTGACTAATGCTTCTCTGGTACCAATTTCTCCTTTGATCACTAAATCATCAAAAAAATGCCAATCTTTATCAGTCAACTTTGTTAAAAGAGCTTTACCAGTATCCATTAGTGTAATTGTACCATCAAAGTCACAACAAATAGCATAACGCATTATTGTAGAACTTAAATTTCACATGAAAAATCTTCCTATTCATCGTTGATTGGGTAGTTATATATATGTTAAAGAGAATAATTTGAGCGAAGGGGTGCTTACAATAGACCCATTAGAATCTCTGCTAGAACAGACAAGGAAACAAGGAGCTGCTTATTCTGATATTCGCTATGGTAGGATAGAACAAAAAAATATCATAGCCCTCGATGGTGAAATTATCAAAGAGAATAATTGTATTAATTCAGGTTACGGAATAAGAATGCTTTCTGATGGTATCATAACCTTCGCTTCTTCTCCAAATATAGATTATGCAAAGAGGGAGATAGAAAAAGCTACTCGAGTATCAAGTTTGATTTCTAATTGGAAAAAAGGTATTGCAGCACTAATTGATGCACCTGTAGTAGATTCTTCAGTAATTAAGAAACCTAAAATCAGCTGGCAAGAGATGGATCTTCGAGATAATAAGGAAAATATAAGAAACCTTGATGATTTTATCAGAGATTCATTAAAAGTTGAAGCAGAAATTGAAACAGATATTATGTTCATGAATTGGTCTGAAAGATTTGGAAATTCAGAAGGATCAAGAGTACATCAAGAATATCCATATGCAATTTTAACCTTAACTGGAAGAGTAATGCATAATAATTTACAAGTGAAATATTATCAATCGTTTGGTGGATTAGGTGGAATAGAGGTTTTACCTTTTGACAAATTTGAGCAACTTACTCATTTTATTGAAGTAATTAATAATTTACCAAATGCTCAGCTTGTTAATCAAGGAAAATACCATTCTATTTTAAGTGAAGATATGTCTTGGACACTTCTACATGAAGTACTAGGACATTCATTAGAAGCGGATAATGTTCTATCCGGTAGATCATTTTCTGCTGGAATGTTAGGATTAAAGATTGCTCCATCCATGGTCAGTGTTATTGATGATCCATATATAGAAACACTGGGGTATTATGAATATGATTCAGAGGGAACAAAAGGAAGAGGAACATTATTAGTGGATGAAGGAATATTATCAGATTTTCTGCATGGTAGAATGACAGCAGCAGCTATGGAAAGTGAAACTTCTGCTAATTTCAGAGCGTATAATTATGAGTCTCTCCCCCAAGTGAGAATGAGTAATATATTTTTCGAACCTAAAGACTATTCTGAAGAAGAACTGTTTGAAACAGTCCAAAATGGATTATATATAGGAGAAGGTTTGGGTGGATCTTCAGAACCACAAACTGGTGAATACAATTTAGATGCACAGTATGGTCGTATCATAAAAGATGGAGAATTAGCTGATTATATTTTACAATTTCAAATAAGTGGTAAAATGACTGACACTCTATCTAAGATCGAATCAATTAGTGATAGATTAGTAGCTCAACCGGGTAGTTGTGTTAAAAATAATCAAAGACTCTATGTAGGTTCTGTATGTCCAAAAATAGTTGTAACAGAGATGAAGGTGAGTTAATGTATACAGATGACGAACTCAAAGACATTGCCTCAAAGGTTTTACAGAAAGCTGAAAAACTATTCAATCTCTCTGAAGCTGAAGTTTTCATACAATCATTATCTCATATGATGGGGGGGATAGAATACAGAACCCCTAAAGTATTTCAAACAACAAATAGAGCTGGATGTGCAATAAGATTTTACAAGAATGATGAACTTTTTTTTGCATGTTTTCCATTGACCTCTGTTCTTCAAGAACTGGACAATTTAGAGCAAATTACAACTTATCCAATCGCATCGAAGAAGTTTGATTTTCCGGAGATTAAACTATCTTCATCTTCAGTCTCAAATATATATGATAAAAGAATAGCTTCCTTAAATGAAGAAGAGATTTATTCGCTCTCATATTCAATGAGTGAGTTCGAAAAAACGATTGATGATATTATACTTGATGGTTCAATTCTCTTTTCCTTGGAAAAAAAAGTAATAGCAAACTCAACTCAAGCTCTAGCATTTGAAAAGAGCACATGGTGTGATATTAGTTTAAGAGCACTTTATCGTGGGTATGATATGATATCTACATCTGAAAAAAATCTAACTAGCAGACAGATTCCTAGTTCTATATCTAGCATTGTTGAAGATTTGGTTTCTGAAACTATGCAAAGATCTTCGTTAAGTGAAACTTTATCCAACTTATCCGTACCAATTATATTTTCTCCAATGGCTTTCTCTCAGATTTTTTCTTTTTCTCTTGTACCTTTGCTAAGGAAGCCAAATGCGCACAAGCTCTCCACACTAGAATTTTCTCCTGAATTCAACTTAACGGATGATGGAACAGTTCCTGGGCTTCCTAACTCTACTGCTTTTGACGATGAAGGGATCAGTCAAGCTAAGACTGTTGTAATAAAGAAAGGTATGCTAGAACAAGCTCTAAACAATTCTCAATTTTCACAAGAAAATGAAGAGAAAACAGGAAACTCTTTTAGAGCAAAACTTTTTGAAATTTTTCCACGTAATTATCAAGCTTATCCAGATATTTTTCCATCGAATTTGCTAGTTGGTGAAGGACAAGAATCTTATGATCAAATTATCAACGATGTGGGTGAAGGTATCTTTGTTAACTCAACACAAGGATATATGACAGCTGATTACCATTCAGGCACTTTCAAAGTTTCAGCAAACGATTCCTACCGAGTTGAACAAGGGGCAGTTGCAGGTACTTTACCGACCTTTGATGTAATTGGCAATATCTTCGAATTGCTTTCTAAATCTCCAAGATTTTCGAAAGATAGAAAAGTAGTACGACCATTTAACACTCCCTATAGTATACTTTCTCCTTATGTCTATACTGAAGAGATTTCCATCTTTCTTTAATTAAACAACACAATAATCAAGCCAGAAGAAAGCAAGTTCGATAAGTTTAAAAATACAGATGACTCCAAAAGGCTGAATAAAGAAGCCCTAATAATCGGTGATTTAAGTGGTAACGAAAAGATTGATTTTACCTCTCATGGTAATTGCTCTAATTACAAGTGTGAATTTTATAGCAGCAGATTTTATTGAAAATGAAACTAGCGAAATCTCCACAGATCAGAACAAAAATTTAATCTCTATTCCAAGAAAAGCAACAACTTATAGACCTATTTTTTGGAAAGCTGATGAGAATACAACAGAAGTTATAGAAAGATATCCAGCTAACAATACCGGAGCAATAGTTAAAGCCGATCTTTATACTAACGTTACTATTTGGTACACTTATGTTGGAGGAGATAACGAATCAGCTCCTTTGCTTTTTGGAGATGATGGGACTACAGGACCAACCAGTTTAAGTTGGACTGAAGGAACTTCAATGACATACGATAATGAAACAACAGTAGAGAAAAATAATGGAATAGGATATTATAATTATACATTCAATATGTCATCCCAGTTTGTGACATTCAGAGCTAGATATGGTTTGTATGAAGATGATATTGGTGTTCCCAATATAATAACAACTGGCCTCTGGCTGAATTCAAGCTTCATTCAAGATTTCTATACTCAGTATGACGAAATTGATATGAATATAAAAATGAGAAAATATAATATTACAAACTATGGTCTAGTTTACAGAGAAGTTGTAACAGATCCAGTAGACCCTGATTATCGAACGAATTTTCAAAACGTTACAATACCGTATGTAGAAGATGGGAGCACAATCTCAAAAACTCTGAATGCAACTACCCTAGATACCTTTCCAATTGATTCTGAATTAGATGTAAGAGCATTCGTTACTCATTATGATAATGTTACTTTACAAGATAGAATCTTTCTTGAAAATGATGCAGATTTAGTCACTATTGCTGATGGTAATCCACAAATGAACGTTACTCATACAGAGTATACTAATTCATTAAACGTTAGTGTTTACTGGGAAGCTGAAGCTCCTAAAATCAATATTACATCTGTAGAGGTAGATTGGGATGATGCAACTGGAATTGATATTTATACTGATCTACCAAAACATACTGCTTATCATCTTTATTCTGCAACTGGTGAGTATACAATAAATATTACAGCATTTGCTTACGGTGCGTCCATTAGCGAAGAAGTCACAGTAGTCATAGAAACAGAAGTACCAGATGGAGAAATACTAATTCAATTTGATAATGGAACTTTTATTGATCCTACAACTCCAGCAATTACAAAAATAGAATCACAAGACAAGCGTATAACTTTCGCTTTCAATGGTTCTGATACTGGAGGTAGTGAGATAGCTAAGTTCGTCATAGAAACTGATGAAGGGAATCTCTATGAATTTCTGAATGCTGCAACTGTAACAATAGCTTTCTTAGAATATGGAGTTCATGATATCTATTTCAGAGTTTATGACAACTCAGGTAATATGTACGAAGTTCAATTCCAAATAAACATTACAAAACCTCCAGAACCAACATGGGGACCTGTTCCTTATCCTTTTGGCTTTATTTCGATACTAGGAATAGTGGCTTTAGCAGTTATTTATCTACGTAAAAAGAGATAATCTCTCTTTCTTTTTTAAATACATAATTTTTTTTATAACGAAGTTTAATTATATTTGTGGATTCTGCACAAAAGGATAAGCAAAAGAAAGTTTATTCAGAGGAAGAACTCGTTAACTATCTGCTCTCAACTACAGAAGATTCAAGGAGAGATTTCAGTATTTTTGCTATACGTGGATTGAAACACTATCATTCTCCCAAGATTGTTGATAGATTAGTTAATATCATTCAAGAAGATCCAGAACCTCTTAAGAAGGTAGAGGCTATGAAATCTATATCAGTAAAAAAACCAAATCAATACATCAAACAAGTTGTTCTTGATGAACTTAAATCTGAAGACGAAAGAGTTAGATCCGCAGCTGCTGAATTATTGAAATTCTATAATGCTAGTATAGTCAATGATTTACATTCATTATTAGATACAGATTTACCAAATTATGCAACAGCTAAGATTATTTGGTTATTGGGTCATGTAGGGAATCAGTCTTCTATAGATATTCTAACAAAGAAAAACCTTGTAGAAACTATAGAATTTAAAGTTTCTATAGAAGATACAATCAATTCTATTAAACAAAGGCATGTAAATATTTCAATTGATGAAATAAGGAGAAAAAGTGAGGAAGAATAACTATTCTTTCCATGCTGTTGCAGATATTTCAACATCAACATCTAGTGGTAAGCGATTTGCTTCAAAGGCTACTCTAGCAGGAGGTTGTTCTGGGAAATAAGAACCATAAATTTCATTCATTTTTCCGAAATCATCCATATTTTTCAGATAAACTCTACATCTAACCACATTCATCATTGTGTAACCTGCTTCTTCAACAATAGCTTTAATGTTTTCCATAACTTGCTTTGTTGCCTTCTGAATGTCTCCTTTTATAATCTCTTTAGTCTCTGGATTCACAGGTACCTGTCCTGCAACATAAAGAAATTGTCCCGCTTGAACTGCTTGCGAATAGGGACCAACAGGTGATGGTGCTTTATCAGTTAATATTATTTTCTTAGAAGTCATATAACAAAAAAAGATAGGTAAGAAATAAACTTTCTCCTAAATCTATATGGTTTCCCAAATCTGAAGAATCTGGAAAATTAATCCTACGACAAAATCTAGAACAATTTTATTTGATCTTCTATACTGTGTTTCAACAATATCAACATACATTGCATTTGGGACAATAATCTCGAGTATTTCCAGTAAAATTTGAGGTGTTAATCCAAATGGTTCTGATGTTCCTAGAGTTGGAACAAAAGACTGATCCAATACATCTATATCTATACTAAGGTATACTCGATCATACCTCTCTATAAATTCTCTAATAATTTTATAACTCTCTTCTCTGCTCTTCATTATCTTCTGTGTTGGTAAGAAGTTTACTTCATTATTTTTGATTTTATTGTGTTCTGTAGAGGTTTGTGTAAAGGCATGTCCTCCAATTAGAAATAATTGATCCGCTTTGAGTTTCTTCAAATTCTTTAGATTTGTGAATACCGTTCCATGTGATTTAAAAATCCCTTTTGGGTATTCATCCGCTAAATCAGCATGAGAATCTAACCAAATAATTGCAGTTCTATCATCTATCTCTGAATTGGATAAAATGTCAAAAGTTATACTATGATCTCCCCCCAAAGCTAAGATCTTCGAATCCAAATCGTAAGCTTTTTTCCAAACTTCTGCAATCTTATTAGATTCCCAGAAATCACCTAAATCATAATAAGCTCTTTTGCTCTTCATAATGTCATATTCCATGGAAACTCCACTGAATTCATATGAATGTTTGCGAATTGCTTTTGGTGCTTTCTTTGATCTTCCTGGTGTAGCTTTTACTCTGTCAAGAGGTAATCCAAAAAGAAGAATTGACTTTTTCTCATTAATATCTCTAACACTTTTCTTTTTATAGAAACCAATAAAAGTATCCTTCATTATCTAACTTCCTCTTTAACCAGCGAGATAAGAGAATAAAAAACATATCGATTTTCATCATTGTTCTCTAAGGAAATAATCCGGGGAGGTAACATAACGATGTTCATCATCTATCTCTCCAACTTCTATGTCTGTATAGATTTCTTCCATAATTTCTTCATCACTGATATCAGCTAGTATTTTCCTTTTATCTACTGAAATTATTCTAGTAAGTTCGATTGATTTAGGATTGAATTTTTCCATTAATTCACCTAAGTAATCTATATCTGATATCTTTCCGGATAAATTCATGAAAATCATAACTATATCTGGTCGAAGTGCAATTTGTGGTGCAATACTCAGTTGTTTTCCTATAGAAATAGCTAAATTATCAATGAAGTTTTGATCTTTACTGAAGAGCTTCTCTGGTGTATCGGAAATGAGTGATGCTATCAACATTAAATCAATAGAAGTCCAAAGATGAAGGACAGGTTTTTTGAGGAGTTTCAGATCATAGACAACTCCTATCTCTGTTCCTTTTACATTTTCTACAACCTTACCTTCTAAATCAAAGATTTCAGAAAGTCCAAACATAGGGGATCCATAATTTGCTATAATCGAATCACTTATGATTTTCACGTTCCCCAGAGAAATTAGTGAGTATTTCGAATTTTCGACTTTCTCTGGCAGTATACCTGTATTTTTCTCGATGAGAATTCGTTTGAAGAATTCTATATTCATAATCTCTTCAGCACTTTTTTCGAATTCTTGTGCAAATTCATCTATTGTAGCTTTTTTCATCTCTTTTCTCGTAAGTGTTTTTGCTCTTTCAGGAGCTGGAACTATCTCTCCATGGAGTAGTTTATAGATTTGTTCATAGATAAAATCATCAACGAAATCATTCTCTATTACTATGAAGTACCCTTTATCAGGATGATAGATAACAGAGTGAGCTTTTCCTATTTTGTTACCAAATATATCTTTTACATCCACATCAGTATTAGCTGATAAGTGATCATTTATCATATTACTTTCTGTTGGATTAAAGTAAGGTAAAATCTCTCCAGTTTGTATAATGTTTTCGCTTTTGATGATAATCTCTCTTGAGGATTTTGTAACAAATTCTATTGGGATGAACAGAAAATTATCTGGTTGCAACATAACCTGTTTAAGTTCATCAGAGATAGGAGATTCAGCTTTAGAACAGTATTCTATTATTGCTTCAGGGATGAGAAAAATAAAAGGTACTTGTGGAAGATTTTTTATCATTTCATTAAGTAAGTATTCTTTCTTTTCTTCTTCAGGTAAATCTTCCTGCTTATCCTTTTTATCAGGCAGAATATTATCATATATTCGTCTAGACATTGAAAGAGAAATTTCTTGCTGTTGTTTTATTACTATTCCAAATTGCTCATCCAATTGTCCTGGTCCTACAAGAAATCCTACTAAATCATTCTGATCATCAAGAACAGGTTTTCCTGTATACCGCCACAGTGATTTTAGTTCAGATAAAAGTTGATAATTAATATCTCTGCTTGCGAAACTTGAAGAAACAGAGATTTTTTTTCTTTCACCTACAGAACTCATTAATTCACTATAGCTTTGGATTCTATCTTCAACTTCAAGTGTTAGGTCTTTAAAGTAAGGAGTTATTATTTCTTGATAGCGCAAGTGTTCTCCATAAATTTCGTTCATCGCATCTAAGTCTTTTGTATAATCATTGATATCATCATCCAGTAGTTCCTCATAGATGACTAATTGCTTAATTTTCCTTTCTAATTCATCCTTCTGATTTTGGTTTAAAGTACTCTCATTAACATCGTAGAACTGTTTAAAACGCTCTTTTTCCTGTTGGATTGAAACTTTCCAATCGAGTGTATCTTGAGCTGCTTTTTTGAGGATAGGTCGATGCCTAAGGACTCTATCATTAATATCGTAAATAATCCCTTTCAGTTCTTTCTTCTCTGTTTCCATTCTTCTTAATCGGTTGATATTTTCACTTACTTCATTGTTGAAGAGAAGAAAATTGTTGTGAGTGTTCTTATACAAATGATCTCTGCACACTGAGAATAATAACTCTGATAATTTGTAAAAATGTTGAAATATTTTGTGTTGCTTTCTTTCTATATCATTCTTTGCTCCAACGTAATCTTGATCGCTAACTCTACCTAAAATAATATCCTGTTCCAGATCCATTTCTTCTTCAAAAGTTTTTGTTGCTGCTTTTATTGCCATGTGCATAACATATCGAATCTTTAACTCTTCAATCTCAATTGCAGGGATTGAGGGCAACTCTATGGATGGAATCTCGATCATTATTGTTGGTTGTGGTGCAGGAGTTACAATTTCTTTTCCACTTTCAATCTGATGAATATCTGATTCTAACTCAGGAAGGGATTCTTTTGTTTCTTCAATAAGCTTAACTTCTTGTGATATTCGAAGAGTTTGAGGAAGACTCGTTAACATCTCTTGATATTTGCTTTTTAGAGTCTGATATGTTCGTCTATCAATAGAACCTCTAATATATCTTAGATCTAAATCTCTTATGAATCGAAGGATTCGTCGTTTTCTGGAACTACTATCATCTTCAGACATTATTAAATAACAATGAGTTAATCCCCTTCAAATATATTACTAAACTGCCCAATATAAGAAAAAAATTAAAAAATGAAATTGCCTCTAGAAAAAATATATAATAGTCAAAAATAAAAGCATGTAGACATAAAGGTGAAATGGTATGAGCTTTCAAGATGATGTAGCTATTTTAGCACAAGAAGGAACAATTGGTGTATGTTGGTTAGTTGGAGATGATCAAAAAATCTATTATAACTATGGAGATTGGGCAGTAGACCCACTAATACCATTTAATGCATGGAAATCTCAGAATCCAGCAGGTATTGATTTTGGTGGAGATCTAAGGTTCACAGTCATAACTATAAGTCCTGACAGAATCATTTCTACAAACATTAGTGGTCAAGGTCATATAATGGTTGCAAAATGTCCAAAATGGGCTGGTTGTGTTATTACTTGGTCTCCAGCTACAGTCGAAAAAAATTATGCTTACGCTTCAGCTGCAAGATTAGCTGCTAAAGTTCAATAACCTTCTGGTGTTTTTTTGTCTCAGCATCCTTGTTTCGAGGAACGAGACAACTCAATATCTATTTCTGTGAACATTCATCCAAATTCTCAAAAAAATAAAATACTTATTACAGATTATTCTATAGAAATTTATATCAAAGAACCTCCTACTAAAGGAAAAGCAAATCAAGCATTGATAAAATTTCTTTCGAAAAGGTTTGAGATTTCTTCTTCCTCTATAAAGGTAATACGTGGTGAAAAATCAAAGAAAAAAACAGTTTCTATCTCTGGATTGACTTTACAGCAGATTTTAGAACGAATGAATGAAAGTAGAGGTTAAAGTTTCATTTTTTCAAATGCTCTGATTAGTTCATTTCTTTCATTGAATCTATCGTCAAAATTTCTACTTATGGTCATGAGGTTAGCAACATTTTCTTCCACAGTATCCAACATCATTTCCTCAAGGTTGGTTTGAACATCAAAGATTTTCTCTTTAAATTCCTCTGATTGATCGAGAATTTCGATTTCCAGAATATATAGGATAGATAAATCTATTCCATGCTCTCCCTCTACGTCTTTGACATCGAAAAATGTAGAATACTTATAATCTGTATCAGCTGCTTCTTTTTTGAGGTCTGAAATAGTTTTCACTACTATTCCAGCTGGTCCCCAACTAGTTAATAATTGAGAATGAATAAGTAGTTCATGAACCTGACTCATTGCATCTCCTGTATCTCTTAGAATAGTAAGTAACTTTGTTCTGAATGCTACATCTGAATCTCTTCTATTTTCTACATCCTTATATCCCCTATAATCTGGGATATTTGTATTTAGTATTTTCAAAGCCTCACTTGGATCATTTAAAGTTTGATCATCATCTTTTTTCTTTCGACTAAACATGTGTTGTCATACCTTATTTATCCTTTTGATTTAAATATATTGTGCGTATTTCTTCATTTGAAGTAGCCTGTTCAGCAGGTCTATCATCGACCATTCTTCCGGTAAACCTTGGGAATCTCAAAGCTAAGCCATCTGTTTTGTTATCTAGATACCCTCTAGAACATGTGTGCATCTGACTTACAGTTATTTCTGCTCCAGTAACTTCAATAACAACTTGAGGATCAAACCAGTATTGACAATTTATATCACTATAAACTTCCTTAGGCTTGTCTCTGCTTAATGGTTTAAGCAGTTTATAGAACTCATCTAAATGTTCATCTGTAAAACCAGTAGCAACCCAAGTAAATGTTTGGTATAAACTTTCGTCTGGATCAAAACATCCCAAGAGGAAAGTACCGAATTTACCAGCTCTTCTTCCTTTTCCGTAATCAGCTCCAAGTATAACAAGATCAAAAGTATCTGATAGAGCATAATCAGCTTTAAATTTCACCCAATTCCAACCTCGTGCTCCAGCTTGATATACAGAACCTTCTGCAACGTTCTTTCCCATTACCCCTTCACAACTGTTTTCTAAAGCTTGGTTGAAGAATGTTTCAATTTCATCAGTTGAACTTGCCACCATCTGATGTGAAAACTGAATATTATCAGTCTCTTTGACAATTTCAAACAATAATTTTCTTCTTTCAAGGTAATCAGTGTCCAGTTGAGATTTTTTGTCAAAATAAAGCACATCAAACAGATATACTCTCACTGGAATTTCCTTAGCTTTTTGTTCAATATCGTGTTTCCTTTTTCTTTGAGAAACTTCTTGGAATGGTAATATCTTTTGTTTTTCTAAATCATAAGCAACGATTTCCCCTTCGATGATAAATTCGTCAGTCTTTGCAGCTTCGTTAATAAATCTTAACACATCAGGGAATTGATTTGTAATATCTTCTGGTCTTCTAGAATATAGTTTGATTTTTTCTCCCTGTTTATGAATTTGTACTCTCAAACCATCATACTTGTATTCTAGTGAGCATTTTCCACCAAATTTCTTTAATAATTCCTCTGAGCTTGATACTCTCTGAGCTAGCATAACTCTTATGGGTTTGAATATTTCCACATCGATTTTCTTCAATGTTTCAATTCCTTCTTTATAAAGCATTTCAGCAACATAACCAATATCGGAACTTCTATTGTATACTCTCTCCAAAACCTCCTTAGAATCTCTTGTTCCTGTTTTTGCAACTGATAATGCTTCTAATAGAAGTTGAGATGCTACTCCTAATCTTAATTGCCCAACAACTAGTCTGATAATATATCTGGCTTCTAAGGGTGAAACTTTGGAAATTAAACCTGATAAAGTTCTTATTTTTTTCTCTGCTGATCCTTCCCCTGACATTTTCGCTATTTTATCTAGAATATTCCAAATATCCAATATTTCTAATCCTTCTTCTTTTTCATGTTGTTGAGTAAACGCAAGTAAAGTTGATTGAGGTTTTTTTTCGAGCATCTGATGAGCCATTTTACCTAAATCACCAATTCCCTCAAATTCCTTTAGAACGAATTTCTCGTTCTTTCCAGTAGCTAATGCTAAGGATTTGATTGCCATTTTTTCAGCAAGCATTAGCTCAATCCCTACAAAATCAGGATATAGTTTTCCTATTGTTAATAAGGCAATTTTTCCAATTTCAGTGTTCGAAGCTTCTTTCAAAGTCTTAGCTAATATGTCTACCATTTCAAGCTTCTTTTGTGTTTGTTCTAATTCAAAATAACACTCACATAATTTCTTATATTTCAAAGCAATCTATCCTCAAACTATTTTTTTCTCTTGCGTTGCTCTTTCATTTCTATGAGAATTTCACTTAGTAGATGAATTAGATTTGCACTTAAAACGTCAACACTATTCTTAAATTCCTTCAATGTAGTTACTAATTCAGAAAAGTTTGTGTCTCCAATCTGACTTTCCACTCCTGAGAGTTTCTGGATTTCCCTTATACTTTCACGTGGTTCTTCAAAAAATTTGACTTCTCTTTCAAAAGCATCTGGTTCAGGCATTGGTGGAGTAGGAACTGCATCCAAATCTACTTCACCAGGTCTTCCCTTCTTCTCTGCTGGTTTCTTTCCTTTTTTTCTCGCTCTCATTTTTTCAAGATAAGGAAGGATTTGTGTATAATCTATTCCCTGTCTTCTAGCCATATCTGTGATCAAAATATCCCTGTAACCTGGATCTTCAATATTGAGAGAATCAATTTCCTTTTCAAGTTCTTCAATTATAGCTATAGCTTCGTATATGTCTTCTTTTTGCATTTTAGGAGGTTCCTTAATTTCCGTTTTAGTTCCTCTGACTTCTTCTTTAAGCAAATCCATAGCTTTGATAACTTCTTGTTTAACTGAATCAGTTCCTCCTTTTTGCAGAACCTCTTTTACCATATCAACTTTGCTCAAAGGTACTTCAGAAGGTTCTTCTATAACTGGTACTTCTTCAGTGATTTCCTCTGCTTCTATTTCCTCTTCTTGAGCTGTAGCTTCGGATAATGGTGATTCTGCAATATGTTCAAATATATTCTTGATGATTTTTCTATTGTCACTTAAGTCTATTCCAGCTTTTCTATCAGAGAACATTAAGTAAGAACCACAAACAAAAACAGAACCCAAACCATAGGAACTTGTAGCCATTACTGTTGCACTAGGAGGATCACTAGAAGATTGAGTTCTAGCAATTTCCTTAACATTTTTCCCTGGATTGACAGAACAACTTGATACGATTGTAAGTTTTTCAATACCTTCTGTAAAAGCATGTTTGTATAGTTTTGTAACTATTACATTGCTTTCAAGCTCTAAATCGAAATTCTGATAATCGAAGATTTGATTTGCTACTAATTCAATATCAAAGTGTTTTAGTAACGTATTCATGTTAGTGTTTAAGCCTTTGTCTCCTCCAGCATTATCGAAAATAACCAAACAACCCCCTTCATCTACATACCTAAGTAGAGCTTTCACTTCATGTCCATATAGTTTAGAGCCATCTGGACAAAGAAAAACAAATATGTCAGAGTTGTTGATCGATGTATATTTAATAGGATACGATGTGTATCTCCTGATTTTATGACCTTCTTCTTCCAGCAATTCTGCTAGTCTCTCAAAATTCTGATTAATAGATCCCCTTTCTTTTTGTGTTTCGTCAAATAGGATATTCAAAATATCACCTTTAGAATATGGAAATTTGAACTAAATTTTTATTCAAACAGATTTTTTCTTTATAGAGAATATTTAATATTTTCTACATATAAGGTTGATGTTGGTTTGTAACTGTAGTTAAACTAACTGAAAATATAGTGTAAAGAAGAAAGAAATGGTGGAATCATGGAAAAGTAATTTAAATACAGTAACTAATAGCAAAGTATCCGGTGAGGAAATGGGTGTATCTGAATTAAGTAAGTTAGAATCATTACATAGTAGCAGACTTGATATAATAATTCTACATTCTCAAAAAGGAGGACCAGGAAAGACAACTCTTTCATGCAATATAGCTCATGAGCTAGCTAAACGAGGAAATAAAACAGTTTTGATAGATTTAGACATAGCACAACCCACTATTCAACACATTTTTCATGTTCCAGATGATGAAATAAACATCACAATTAACGATATACTTCTAGGTGAATCCAAAGTTGCTGAAGAAGCTTTAATTAAAACTAAATATCCTGATTTATTTTTAATTACTGCAACTGAAAATGTGGAATATGGAGAAGGACTTTTATCTTTACTAGAGGGGATTCAACAATTTTCCTTTTTTGCTCTGCATGAAATGACAAAATTCCTACAAAGAATGGGATTTAGATATGTTGTCTATGATTGTGCTCCAGGATACAGAATGGAATCAGTGAATGCTGCTGCGGTTGCAGATGCGAGAGTGTTTGTTGTTAGACCTTCTACCTTCAGCTTTGAAGGAGCTAAGCAAATGCTAACTGATATTTACAAGAAATTGGATATAAGATCACTAAATTTCTTCGTTTTCAATCAGCTCCCTCCAACTCTTAAAAAGGAAAATGTCAAACTTCTCGAATCATGGAAAGAAGAAATCATCGAACTGTATAAACCTGATAAAATCTCTTTTTTGGACTTTCTACCTATATCCTTTGACATTATGGAGCAAGGTATAAAAGGAGAATACATCTTTCCGGAAACAGATGAATTGTATGTCAGACTTTTAAAAATCGTTGATATATTGATTGAAAGCATAGATAAAATGAAAGAAAAGAAGAACTGATATTTAACTTGAGTGAGAATAGTAGTTTTTTCAATACCCATGTGCTAAATTTTATATTCCCCTTCGTTTACAGTTTTACTAATGAGCCAAATAGTAAAATTTCAATGTCCTCATTGTAACGCTCCAGTTGACGTAAATCCTGAGGATGCAATTTTTAATTGTGTATCATGTGGTCAAGCCTATCTTGAAGATGGTTCAAAATTCGATAATCATTACATATTAGTGAATACACTGAACCAGAAACAAGTACATGATATAGTGAAGAATTTTATCAAAAAGAAAGGCTTTCTTAGAGGAATTCGAGGTTACAAGATTACAAAGTTAACACCAACACTACTGCCTTTCTGGAGTGCAACAGCTGATGTTTATACTCATTATGTTGGGTATTTACGTTATACAGAAACTAAAACCAGGACAGTAGGATCAGGAAAGAATCGACGAACAGTCACTGAACATGTTACAGTATACAGACCAATTGATGAAGAAATAAGAGAAAAAAGAGTAGAAGTTCTTCTAGGTAGAAGAGGGAGTTCTATCTATGGTTATGAATCAGTTAAGAAATTACTCAGAACTGAATTTCAAAGAGCAGTACCCTTTAATCATGATCGTCTGATGAGCACAGAAAAGGAATTCGATTACTTATCCTCTGAAATAGCTCTAAATGCTGCTAATCAGTTAGCAAAAACTGCAATTTTTGATGATCATAGAGCAAGAGCTGAAAAAAGGTGTACCAAAGTTTTTGACTGTGCTACACAACTGACTTTTACAGGAACATACTTTGTTCACACTCCTGTCTGGCAAGTAGAATATGTTTTCAAGGATGAGACTTATAGGATAGCAATACTTGGAAGCAATGGACAAATTATCAAAGGAGAAATTCCAGTAACGACTAGATTCAGAGCAATATTCCTAACTTTATCAATGCTTATTATGGGAGGAGCAGGTGTGATAAGCTATTTCTTTAGATATGAAGTTGCAGTACCAATAATTGCAGGTATAGTGACGGCTGTTATAGGGTTCTTCACTCTGAAGAATACTTTCAAGCCTATGAGTGTTTATGGAGGTTAAAAAGATGAAAAGTATAATGTGCCCAAATTGTAATGCTCCTTTGGAAATGGAAGATACTCAATCTCATGTCACTTGCCCTTATTGTAAAGTGACAAGCGAGCTAAAGAAAGTTAAAGAATTAGTCGAACATTTCATGTTGCCTGTGGATTATGATGCTGAACAGATTCGAACAGAATTGGTTGGTGATATACTAAAGCATCCTGGTGCTCCAGAAGATCTACATAAGTCACTAAAATTGAAAGATGTGAAACTTATGTTCTATCCTTATTTTATTGTTACAGTTCATCTAAGAACTGAATACAAAGGTAATGGGGAATATGCAACTTTCAGCCATAGATACAGGTCAGGTTATCGAAATATAGACACACATCTTAAACCTGAACAAGGTGTATTTGACGATGAAAGAGAATTCATTATTTATGCAGCAAAAGAAGTTAATCAAGATCTAATAAATTTTGAAATTTCTACTCGAGGAAAAAGGTATTTCCAAGCTCAAGAAGCAAAAGAAATCAAAGCAGATGTTGTTAAAAGTATATTCGATTTAGAACAAGCAAAAGCAGAAGCAACTAATTCTATGAGAGAAATTCACAAAGGATTAATGTTAAAGGAGTTAGCACAAATCCTAGAAGTTAGAGATAAACCAGAAATAAAAGGTGTTTATTTGTTACATATTCCTTTCTATTTCCTAAAATTTGAATCAGGTAACAAACAATTCGAAGCAATCTTAGATGGAGCTACTGGCAGAACAGTAATCACTCAAATACCAAGAGAAGCGTCATATTGGATACAAATTAGTCTATTATCTGTTTTGTTTGGATCTATAGGCCTTGGAGGAATTTTCTTAGCAGTAAATCCATTAATCAGTAGTATGGATTTCAGTTATTTTGGTATCTTTGCAGCAATTGCTGGAATTATCTTTACAATCCGTGTCTTACAATTGGGGCTTAAATCCAGATTTAGGGAAACCCGTAGGAGAAAAAGATAAGTTTAAAGATATACCTACTTCTTTTTTTTTACTCATATATTTAGTTTGAAATGTGATTTAATGAATGATAAGATTCCTATATTCATAGATTTTGGGGGAACTCTAGTAGACACGATAGAAATAACTCGATTAATGTTCAAAAAAGCTCTGAATCGTTCCTTCTCCAATGAACAGATAATAAAAATGTACAAAGAAGCATCAAGCAGAAGGATGAGTATGATGCTGTTTTTCAAATATCCTGTTAATCCAATTAAGCTTATGCTCAACAAGAAGAAGTTGAGAAGAATTCAAGAAGAATTGTTCCTTAATGAAGTTAAATTACACCCTAAGGCTAAAGAAACTCTCGAAAAGATAAAGAAACATGGTGAATTTACTCTAATTCTTGTCACTCAAAACCCAACAATGGAAGATGAAGAGCAATCTAAACAGATAATAAAGAAGCTTTTTGGAAATAAGAACCCATTTGAACTCATTTTAGCAGGTGAAGATAAAACTACAATGATTAGCAATCATTTCAATACAGAATCAATTTCTAAAGGAATTTTCATAGGTGATTTACCTAACGACATACTTAATGCAGAAATGCTAGGGATTCCCTGTATCGGCGTTACATGGGGGTATTCTTCCGAATCTGAACTGGAAACACCTTACATTGCAGAAGATTTTGAAGAATTATATGAACTAGTAATTGATCACTTGGAAGATTTAAAGGAAGATTCAGCTGAAGAAGAACTAGAGGAAATTGAGTTTGAAGAAGAAATTAATGGATATGAATTTGTGGAGTAGATTAAATCAACCTTCTTTTCCAATTTCAAGAATAAAACTAGCTACCTTTTTAGAAACTTCAGGGATCTTATCCTTTGTTTTTTCCCGTATTTTAGCACATTCACCTTCTGCTTCCTCTACTAATATATCATAATCATGAGAAGTTCTCGCTTCTTCAATCTTAGTTTTCAATATCTCTCTTGCTTCATGTTTAGCGTTTTCCAACCTTCTGATTCTATCATTTTGAGCTTTTTCGAGCAACTTCGAAGCTTCAGTTTTAGAATCTTGGATGGTTTTTTCTGCTTGTTGTTCAGCAAGCTTTATTTGTTCTATTAACTCAAGTTCTTTAGATGACATCTATCTCTCCTGATTTAAGTTTCTTAGTCAGCTATGTTAAGGGATTATGTGCTAATCTTTTAACTAGAGAAGACTTTGACAACCTAATAAATAAAGATTATGAAGTTTTCATACATGATTTGAAATCTTTCGAGATAGGTGAAAAACTTAAGAGAAAACCCTCATATCAATCACATGAAATAGAGAAACTTTTAACAGCTTCATTGTTGGACCAGTATTCATTTATTCTTCAATATTCTCCAGTATGGGCAAAAGAATTTCTCGAATCATATACTACAAAGTTTGAAATTATCAATATTCAAAGAATCTCCAGATATCTTTATTCAAAAGCTGAAGTCGATTTAATAGATGTAATAAATTTGAGACCTCAAGAGATGCTAGGGAGAACTGCTTTTATTTCAAAACTACTCCAATGCAAAGATTTTGCTGAATTAATCGAAATATTAAAAAAAGAAACTGATTATCAAAAGGAAATCGAAATAGCAGAGAATCTATATAGTAAAGTAGGAGATATTTGGCCTTTTGAATTTGCTGTAGAAAGTGTTTTCCTGAGAAAAATGTTAGAAAAAGCTAAGCAATTAAAAAGAAGTGAAAGAGAAGGTGCACAGTTTTTTATCAATCAAGAGATATTGAAGAATTTACTCTTAGTAATCTTAAAGGCAGATTTTGTTGAAATAGATGTTCAAGAAGCTATGCAACTTCTACCATTTCCCAAAGAATTTCCATATAAAAGACAAGTTGCAAAGATGATGGAAAGCATGAATCTGCAATCCGATTTGGAGATTCTACAAACATTCGGTTCAGAGAAAATAAACCAAGGAATTGAAAGATACAAGAAAGATAAAATGTTTTTGCATATAGAAATAGCAATCCGTGCAAATGAATTGGAAATTTCCCAAAAGAAATTTCAACAAGATTTTGGAATTCTAAGTATAATGTGTTATTTAAAACAATATGAAACACAAATTCAAGATCTTAACAAGCTTTTATACCTTAAGGAGTATAAATTCCCTATCGAAAAAACTAGAGAACTTATCATAAATGTAGTCTAAATTACGTTACAAGATTTAGTAATATGAATGCTATAAGCAACCCATAGATAGCTAAAGCTTCCCCTAGTCCTAGATAAATGAGATTGTTAGTAAATACTTCAGAATTCGCCGTAATAGAGCCAATGGCAGCAGGTTCTCCTTTCGCCAGAGTAATTGCAGCTCCAAGATTAGATACTATCATGATAAACATCGCAGCAAGGAAAATGAAAGCATCAGTCTGACTAAAAGAGCTAGGATTGTTTACATCTATCTTAGTAAACATAACGAATGCAATTAACAATCCATATATTGCTAATGCTTCAGCTAAAGCTAGATATATCAAGATGAAAATATTCAACCTCTGTTTTTCAGCAACAGCTGCAGCTGCTGCCTGAATCCCTTTAGCTAAAGGTATTCCCGCTCCTAGTATAGTAAGCATTGTACCTGCGATTGAAAGAATTCCTACTATTATCCAGTTTTCAAATACCATACTTATTCAAATCCATTTCTTTGTTAAATATAAATATTGGTTTATGTTGTATTCCACTCCCTTCATAGAATTTACTGAAAAATTCATAAAAATGTAATCTTAAAGTCTGAACAAATACTAAAAGCCCTTCTAAGACTATAACAAATATATTTCCAATAATTAGTATTAGAATCTGCCAAACTATG
>JAGLTB010000132.1 GCA_023270155.1 Candidatus Heimdallarchaeota archaeon
AAGTGATCTAAACTTATGCCTACAGATTTCACACCTAAATCTCTTATTTTTCGAGATGCATTGCCAATTATTTTCCTAATGTGCTCTGCAGACATTTTCTCTTCTTTCCCTAAACCAACTAGCATTATTCTCTTTGGTGAGATAGAACCCTTTGTATAAACAACTGCTATATCATTCTTCTTACCTTTAAAATCTCCAAGTTCTAATTGCTCATTAACAAGTTCTTTGATTTCATTTATGTAAGGATCCTCTTTTGCATCCTCAAACAAACCAACAAGAACTAGAGGAACATCATATTGCTGTAGAGATGTTATTTTTACATCAACTTTCATTTTATCACTATTTTTTTGTTATTAGAGTATTAAATATAGTTTTTCCTCTGAATATTGTACAAACTCTTGTACAATTTAAGTTTTTTAATGTACAAAGCCTTTTATTATAAGAGTTCATTGTCTTAAATTGACTGAAGTGAATGAACACTTCGGTGAAAAAAATGAGTAAAGAGAATATATTTAGTAGAACAATTGCACGATATATGAGAAATAATTTCGTGAAAGGTCTGGCCATTGGTATCAGTGCTGCAATTGTCATTGGTACAGTTGTTGGTGTGAGTATTTACTTCGGTACAATCTCAGTTCCTGAACCAAATGGGAACGGAAATGAACCTAAACTTCCTTACTCAACAAACCTAGCTCAAGAAATACAGAAAGCGATTCCAAATGTAGTTCATGTAGAAATAATCGGAAATGCTACAGCTGCAATACATCCAAACTTGATATGGGCATGGATGGATCGAATAGGAGATAATGTCACTTATTCATGGAATGTTACAGCACAAATAATGCTTCCTCCATTTGAAATAGAATTTGTCTTATCGAGTGGAGAAGTAGGGCAGATAGCACAAGGATTATTTGATTCAATTAATAATACAGAAAAAGTAGGGGTATATGGTCAAGATCCCTACCCAGCAGTTGGTGAAATGCCTAATTTGAAATGGGTTACTGAATTATACCTGCAAAATTCTTCAGTATATTTCCTATATATAAACATGGAAGGATTGATTCTCTTCCAATCAACAACCTGGTACGGGAATTATCAATACGATGCAAACATGATAGGAGCTGATGTACTGCTACCTGAAAGTGCATTTGATGATTATGTAGAGGTTCTCCAGAATTTGTTCACGCTCCATATGTAAAATTAGGAGAGATAAAGAATGACTGATCAACCAGATGAAGACATAATTTCAGCCCTATCAGGAACAGCTTTGCGAGTCTTTGTTTATACTGTAAAAAAGGGTAAAGACATAGGTGTTAGGGAAACGCAAAGAGATTTGGGATTAAAAACAGCAAGTCATGCACAATACCACCTTCAACGACTTGAACAACTCAAACTAATAGGAAGAACAAAGAACAACAAATACTTCTTAGAAGAAAAATACGAGAATCTTCGAAGTTTGAAAGTAGGTATTTTGACAGAAATATATGTCTTCAAAGGATGGTTGATTCCTTCTCTAGGAATCTTTGCAGGATTTCTAGGAATGAGTGCGGTTATAATAGCTATATTTTACACACTCATCAATCCTTTAGCAGCTTTAATATTTGGAGTAATTGTATTCAGTATGACTACACTTTATTCAGGGTGGAGAGCATATCAAATAGTACAATCATTTAAACACGAAGAGGAATAATCTCCTCAATTTTTTTTATTGCATAACTCACAATCTTTTTTAAAGCATGTCTGGATGCAAAAACATGAACTGGAGAAAAAATATCCCATTTCTAATAATTTCATTACTACTACTTAATTTTCTTAGTTACAATCACAATCAGAAAAGTGTTCAAGCTTGGGGAATGTTCACTCACCAATTTCTAGTTGACGAAGCTGACAATTTAGTTTCATCTGAATGGCAAGATGCCTTTGAATACTATTTTCCAGAAATTCTCTCAGGTTGCACATACCCCGATCAAGTCTTACAGGATTGGGATAATCACCTATATTATCCAATAGGTGGAGAGCATAATGCTCCCTGGAAAGTAAATGAAACAATTCGCGATATTCAAGTTCTAGCTGCAGCTGCAGAATGGGATAACGTATTCTTCTTTCTAGGTGTTCTAGCTCATTATACATCAGACATAAACATCCCAATTCATACATATCACTCTTGGGTTGGTCATTCAGCATATGAACAAGATATAAATGATCATTTGGATGATTTTGATGTTTTACATCACAATTATAGCGATATATCAGATCCTATTCAGTTCATAATTGATTGTGCTACATATGCCTACAATTACTATTGGAATGTCATTGATGCATATCCAACTGGTAATGAATATGATATAGTTGTAACGAATGCAACAATTAAATCTTTAACTGAGGATCAGCTAGGAAGAGCTATAGGAGCGATATTAGCAGTTTGGGAATATGCTCTTGAAGGTTTCACTCCTCCGGATATACAGATTGTTGAAGATGTTGCAAAAGTAGTTGTAGATAGATTTCACAATAATGATTATGCAAGAGATGGTACACTAGCTGGTTTCGTAGGTACTCTAGAGAGAGACATCTGCGAAGTTGTCTACAACGATGCGGAGATAACATCGTTATCTCTTGTCGGTGTGGATTTATTAGTAATTACTCAACCTATGGAAGGAACAAATTTTACAATTGCTGAAGTAGACACGATCAACAATTGGTATCAAGCTGGAGGAAAAATAATGTTGAGTGGTAAGACTGATTTTTACGATACTTCATATTATGCTATCGAGGAGATTTTAGAAGGATTAGATACAAAAATAAGAATAAACGATGATAGTGTATATACTAATTTAAATGATCCAGAATATTATCAGGATTGGTATTGTAACACAGATGAGTATGGAACAGATTCAGTAGCAACAGAGGTAACAGAGATTCTCACAAGAAAAGTACAATTTTATTCACCGTGTTCTCTTTATAGTACAACTAGTTCTGCAGACGTTCATTGGTTAATCTATGGTGAAGAAATGTTCTATCAAGCAGACAGAAATCCACCAGCACCTATAGTGATACATGATGACTCAAACAACAATCAAGGAGGAACTTCTATTCCTTTAGCAGGAATTGAAACCACAAGTACATCAGCTATAGCTATATTTGCAGCTACAGTCTGGTCTGATTATGATTTTGGATTGAGTGATAGAGACAATACGTTCTTTGTTTGGAATGTCATCGAATATCTTCTAGATATAGATATAGAAGCTAATGATGATTACACTCCCGCAACTCCAACAACTCCTACTACTCCAACTGATACAGATACTACTCCTTTTCCAGTTGCAAGCTTGTTTATGATCCTAGTAGGTTTGATTGTAGTGAGATCAATAAAAAGAATAAATAAGAAATAGATAAGTGAAAATCTTAGGATTGTTTCTTCATTCATCAGTTAGAAATTCGTATACTTTTCTTAAGGCATCTTTGTTGTTTGGCCAATGTAGCAGCTCATGGGCTTCTTCAAAGCTACACCATTTCCATGCAACATGTTCATCTATTCTAATAGCTGGATCTTCTTGTTGTTCAATACGAGCTATGAATAAAAATTCAGTCCATTCTGATGTACCATCAGGAAAAAGATGAAGACTTTTCTCCTTTATGGGAAGTTTGTAAGATTCCTCAGTTTGAAAGATAAATTTAGGGATATAACTAGTTTCTTCTAGGAGTTCTCTCTTAGCACATTCATTTAGATTTTCTCCTTCTCCTACACTACCTGTTACACCTTGCCAAAAACCTCCAGTTTCATCAGTGCGTCTTAGAAGAAGAAACTCCCAACCATCTTCTTTTTGACGAACAGGATGAACTAGTGCTATATGAGGAATCCTCATTTCTTTTCCTCTTTCACTTTCTGGATATATCGATAAACAGATCCCCACATATAATCATCTTCTCTCTCCTTGACTTCGAAATTGTTTGTATGCATCCATTTTGTCAGTGATTCCTTTGTCTGTTCATCATACTTCCCATCAATATCTCCTTCATAGAACCCATCGATTTTCAGAACTTTTTTGATTGTTTTCATTACATCTTTTTCGAGTTTAACCTTATCAGCAGGATCATCTCTTTTGAGTAAAGAAAGATCGTAATGTTCAAACACTCTCCTTAATTCTTTTATTGGATGTTCATGCTCATCGACTCTTACATCAATGTATTTATCCGTTCCACCATCATATGCTCCAAATTCTTTTACAATTAAAATACCGGCAGATTGTTTCCCTCTACTATCTCCACCTGCTTCTTGACCTTCTTCTAATGCTACTAGAAATTTATCTACCAAATCTCCTTTTGTTTCTCTAAAAGCTTGAGACATTGCAAAGACTGTATCTTCAGAAACAAGAATGTTACCTTGACAAGTATAATTCTCTCCAGTTACATGACCTGCCCATTCAAAACATTTCTTTCCTGTAAAAGATGCAACATCCCCATAGGAATCAACAATTCCTACTTGTCTATGTTCTCGTTTAGCATCATGCTTAGTTAGTAATGTAATTGTTTCTTCTGCGGTCAATCCTTGTTTAAGTAGTGCTAGACCATTTGGACCATAAGAAGTGTTACACCAAGCTTGTGATGCAATTGCTCCAACATTAGCTTTAGCAAAAGGAACTATACTACCAACTGCAATGAATTTGGATTGAACTGCTACTCCCCACTCTTTATTTTTAGGATCAAAAGCTACGATTGAAAATGTCATACTTATCATTGTAGAATATGTATTATCAATAATAAGTTTTATCTCAAATTACTTTTAAAGAGAAAGAAAATTCTACGAGAATAATACGATGATAATTCGCATTTTGTCGGGATTATTCTTTAGTCTAGGACATTCTCACAGCTTAGGGACTAGAATTACTAGAAACTAATGAATTATCTAGGCTATTATGAATGAATTCAAGTTCAGTGTTTGAAAAATACTGCTGTCAGACAAAAGAAAAAAGCATATTAGTGCATAATATTCTGAGAACTCATGAAACTTGAGGTCATTAAAGATTATTTCAAGCAGCAACCATTGATGTATCTAGCAACTACAGAAGGCGACCAACCTAGAGTTAGACCAATGGCATTAATCTACCATAATGAAATTTGCTGGTGTTGTTCTATATCAGGAAGACCAAAGATTAAGCAGATGATTGAAAACAATAAGATTGAATTTGCTATTAATGCACATGATAAAGAAGAGTTTAGTACAATAAGAGGAACTGGAAAAGCTGTTCTAGTAGAAGACCTAAAAACAAAGAAAGAACTCTCTGAAGTAATTCCTTGGTTTAGTGGATATTGGAAATCCTATGATAATCCAGAATTCACTCTTTTTCAAATGGACATAGAGACAATAGAGGTTCAAATCCCTAAGATAAGAGAATTTCATATATTTGATCTTAAAGAAAACACAGTGGAAATAGAGAAAAAATAAGAGAAAGACATTATTCAGTAATTCTTGGATCAGCAACTATCTGTATAGTATTTCCTTCAGAGTCTTTCATGTTAAAATAAGATACCATGTTTGGAACATCAGTAATTTCAGTTGTTTCTATTTTCTTACTTTCTAGATACTCTTTTGTTGCTTCTAGATCTTCAACGTCAAATGTCAATGTTCCCCAGAAAGGTTTGTATTCTTCATCTTTTCCATAGGAGTTTAAACCTAATCTAGGCGAATCACCAGGTAAGTTGAATTCACACCATCCTGCTTCTGGAGACATGTACCACGAAATATCAAAGTTGAAAATTTCTTCATAGAATTTTTTAGCTCTTTCAATATCCTTCACTTTTATTTGAAAATACATTCTTCTGAATTTTATTGGATATTCTCGTTTCTCAGTCATGATTTGTCTAGAATCTTTTCAATATAAAAAGATGAGTTTTACTCAATCCAATTAATTTTCAAAGGTCTTCGAGAAGGTCCAGCAAGAAATTCCAGTTCTGAATATCCTAAAATAAAAACACCAAACACATCGTGTTTGGGTGGGATTCCCCATTTCTTTCTTGCGTTTTTAGTTCTCGAAAAATACTCTTGAGCAAATCCTATCCAGCATGTTCCTAATCCTAATGATAGGGCAGCAAACATTCCATGATTTATAGCTAATCCTGCATCTGAGGGGGACATTCTTGAATAGACTGGAGAGTGAACAATAATTACACAAGGAGCATTGAAGAGCATCATATCATCTCCTTTTTGAGTTCTTTCAAAATAGTTATCTAGAGCAAATTTGGTTCTTTTGCTTAAGATTCTCTGCCTAAGAACACCTCTTACGAAAGGCGCAATTAGATATTTAAGCTTTAAATATCGTCTTGCTCTAACCAATAAACTTCCTATATCCTTGGAGAGTTCCGAAATTTTTTCTTTGTTTGTAATAACAATATATTCTCTGTTTTGACGGTTACTTGCACTTGGGGAGTATCTCATTGCTTCTAGTATCGATTCAATTTTCTCTTTTTCAACAGATTTGTCAAGATATACCCTAATTGATTTTCTGCTTCTGATGAGTTTCATTAGATCCTCATGGGAGATAATGGTTTCAGGATTCTTAGCTTCTTCAAAGAAATAAGGAGGTTCAGCATTCTCATAATTAATAGCATCAGTTGGGCATATGGTTAGACAATGAGAACATCTGAAACATCTTCTGAAAGGATCATTGAACTCTATGTGCTTCTCCAAATTTTCTTCTCTAATGGTTTGAAAAAGTTGAACTGAACAAGCACTAATGCACTTTTCACATTTAATGCACTTTTCTCTATCAATGCCTAATATCTGCAGTCTAGTCATCTATTTTAGGAACAAAA
>JAGLTB010000133.1 GCA_023270155.1 Candidatus Heimdallarchaeota archaeon
AGCTCTAGGAGGAGACGGAACTGCAACGAACATTGGAGATGTTGTTGTAAACCACCCTGATGTAACTCTCGGATTACTATCTGCTGGTTCTATGTGTGATATTCACAGAACTCACTCCATCCCATATGATCTAGAAAGCAGTTTAGAAATATTTGCAGAAGGTCATGTGGATCGTTTTCCTGCAATTAAATGTATAGGAGATAATAGCTATTATGCTTTAGATATGGCTGATGGAGGATTTACAGCAAAAGCTGCAGCAGCTGCTCTAACTGAAATGAAATGGATGAAGGTAGGAGTTATAAAATATAACTACCTTGCAGTAAAATACGTTCTCAAATTCAAGAATCTAGCAGGTACAATAACCATTGATGATAAAGAACCTATAAGAGTGGAAGATTTAACAAATGCTTTTGCAGCTGTAGGTGATGTTATTGCCGGATATGATGTTCTCCCTGGTAATCCTTATTTCTCCCAGAAAAACAAAGATTTGGGAATAGCTATAGTTCATGGAATGAGAGGGTTAAGAAGATTAAAGATGCTAATCAAAGCTAGTTCTGGAAATCACGTTGGTATGAGAGGGATTTGGCTTACTAGAGGAAGGAAATTAGTTGTGGAAACAGATGAAGATCCTCTGTGTTGGACTGCAGAAGGAGAAATTTTCAACGAAACAGGATTGAGAGCTGAAATGGAAAGAGTTGATGATGCTATTCGAATCGTCGTTCCTAAAGATAGAGAATATACTTATGATTATGATGAATCACTCTATTATCAGGATTTTGAAGAATCATACAAAGAACGCAAGATTGAGAGAATAAAATAAATATCAAAAGAAATACAATTTCTTTCATTTTATTAGATATCAGCTTTTTCTTTTAAACTTTATATTGAAAAATAAGATTTAAAAGAGTAAATGCCATTATGTCTTTAACCTCTTTCAATTTACGGAGAAGAACAACATGTCTAAACAAGAGAAAAATGCTGTTTACATCGGTAGAAAAGGTACTATGAACTATTGCCTTGTTATTGTCACAATCTTCAACAAAGGTGAAAACGAATGTACTATTCGTGCTCGTGGTAGATCTATTAGTAAAGCTGTGGACGTAGCTGAAATTACAACTAAAAGATTCTTACCTGAAATCGTTGAGATTGAAAAAGTCAATATCGGTTCTGAAGAACTTGAAGGCGACCATGGATTGAAAACAGTTTCGACAATGGATATTGTTATTAAACGAAAAACAGCTAAATAGTAACCACAACAAGCTCTTGAGGTCAATTATTCCTTATTACTTTTTATTTGAGATAGTATACATTTAATGAAAGATTCTTGTAATTGCTGAATCTAAATCCGGATCTTTTGGTTCACCATCAAATGCAATCATTTTATTTATACAAACAATCCTATTACAATAAGCTCTCAGTAATTCTAAATTATGTCCTACTGTGACGATAGTTATTCCATGTGTGAATTTTAAATAGTCTAAAAGCTCCATAACCTCTTCAGACATTCTAAAATCTAGAGAAGCATCAAATTCATCAAGAAGCAACACTTCAGCTTCAGAAGCTAGTGCTTGCGCAATTAAAACTCGTTGTTGTTGTCCTCCGCTCAGATGTCCAATAGGTCTATCTGCTGCATAGTCCATCTCCACTATTTCCAGAGCATTCATAGCTTTCTCTTTATCTTCTTTGGTAAGAGATTTTACTAATCCTGCTTTTGCATATCTCCCCATCTCTACAACATCTTTAACTAAAGCTGGAAAATTACGATCTATATCTGTGATTTGAGGAACATAGCCAAATCTAAACCTTGTCTCCTTTGGAATATTGTCTTTTACATCTTTTCCAAAAAGCGATACGTCTCCTGTAATTGGCTCTATCAAACCTATCATAGTTTTAAGAAGTGTTGTCTTTCCAGACCCATTAGGACCACAGATTCCTATGAAATCCCCTTTATGAACATCTAAATTGATATCATAAAGAGCTGCTAGGTTGCCATATACAACATTAACATCTTTCAGACAGATGATAATATCTTTAGTTGATTTTGAACTCATCTCAATCCCCCTCCTCATCATGTTTGTGCTTTGAAGGAATCTTCTTCACGTGTAAATCATTTTTGTAAATAATCAATCCTTTCTCATCGTGTTTGTGAGGTATATCCTGTGCAACGCAGTTTTCTTCAATACAGTATTGTTTCCCATTTATTGTTTTAGAACAATACTCACAATCAGCGACTACGTGACCAGTTCCTGATTTCCTTCTTTTAGGTGATGCTATAAAAGATACGATAAATATCAAAGTAGCTACTCCAACAATAGTTGATCCAGAAGGGAAATCCCAAATATAAGAAAAAAATACTCCAATGAAACCAGATAGAACTCCAAAAAGACTTGCAAGAAAGAGCATTTTTTTGAGTTTAAAGGTCCATTGATAAGCTGCTGCTGCGGGAGTGATAATCATAGCAAATACTAGTATAGCTCCAACAGCTTGAAGTGAAATATCAATGGTTATAGCCATAAGAGCTAGAAAGAGATAATTTATGAATCTTACAGGAATACCTACTATAGAAGCCATTTCAAGATTAAAAGTCATGAAATAAAGTTCCTTCTTTAGCCCGAATAATATTAGGAGAACTGCTGCTGCTAAGAAAGCTAAAATTATTAGATTTTCAGTTGAAACAGAGAAAATGTTTCCAAATAGAATAGAGGTTACATTTGTTGAATAAAATGGCATCAAACCTATGAATAGAATCGCAAGAGCCATGAAACTCGTAAATACAATTCCTATAATGACTTCATCTTTCATTACTTTCTTCTCGTTCACATATCCAACACCAAGAGAGGCTAGTAATCCAAATGCGATTATCGTAATTAGGGGATCAATTCCAAGTAAAATCCCTAAAGCTGCTCCTGCGAATGCTGAATGAGCAATTGCTTCTCCCAAGAATACCATCCCCTTTAGGAGGACAAAGACACCGATTATCCCTCCTAAAACTCCGATAATTAATGCCGTTGCTAAAGCTTTAAGCATGAAACCTTCTCCAATCGCAGAGAAGAAATCAAGAAATGATGTCATACAAATACCATATATTTATTAGCTCTATATCTTTTTTGTGCCTTAACAAAAAATAATAAATGTGTACCTTAATGTCTGTTTAAGATGAAGTATTTACCAAGGAAGAAACAAAATCTAATCTTTGTTCTTATCATCTTGTTCTCATCTGTTTTGTTTAGTAGTTCCGTATCAGGTTCAGTTGATGGTCCAATAATCTCTAAGCAACCTTCTGGTGAAATCAAAGTTGTGACTTCAATATCAATTATAGCTGACTGGGCTACTAAAATTGGTGAAGGACTATTTACTCCAGCTTCTGTTGTTACTGGAGGAGAAGATCCTCATACATTTGAATTATTAGGAAGTGATATTCATATGATAGAAAACTCGGATCTTTTCATCATTTTTGGAGTAGAAGGATTAGAACCTTGGGTTGAACAGGTTTTACCAGATAGTCATAATTTGAATGTACTATATTTAGCAACAGACGAAATGATGGAGATAGATCCTGTAACAGGTGATCCAAATCCACATCTATGGATGAGTCCAGTTATAGCAAAAACCTTTGTGCAAAATATAACAGCTGAAGTAATCTTATTAGATTTTGAAAACCAAGCTCAGTATGAATCAAGCAGAGATGATTATCTATCTGAACTAGATGATCTTATCACAGTGATTAATAATGAAAATCAGTTTGAAGGCTTGAAAGTTGTAGTTCACCATCCTTCCTTCATGTATCTTCTAGATTTATTAGAAATTGAGAGAGTAGGTGTTATTGAAGAACATGAGGGATCTGAACCTTCAGCTCAGCATATTGGAGAAATAATTGATACAATGAATGCAGAGAATGTTTCAATCATAATTACTCAACCTCAAATCGAAGAGAAAATGATAATACAAATTGCTCGTGATACTGGTGCAAAACTAGCTAAATTGACTCCACTCTTAGGTGTCAATGATATCAGTACATATCTTGACATGATTGAGTACAATCTCTTAGCTTTATCCAATCCTGAGGAAGTTACTGGAGGCGGGTGGATAGTGACTGCTATTATAATTGGAAGTGGTTTATTTTCTGTAACTGCAGTGATTCTTGTTTATTTTAGATATATCAAGAAATAACAAAACAGAAACCAAAATTAGATCAAACTATTTGTACCCATCTTGGTTCAAACTTGTGTTTTGCAAACTTAATCCTAACTAGTTGTTGAACTCCAGAGGGTTCTTCTGTTCTTTTTGTTTCTACTACCATATCAACAATCGTATGAAGTGTCTTTTCGATTTGATCATCGATTACTCCAGTATCTAGAAGCATTAGAGCGCTTTGTTTCCTCTGTCTGACTCTGGCTGCGAGAGACTGTAAAAAGTTGACAACGTGCATTGGTGAGCTATATAGTATGATTAGAGAAAGTTGATCAAATATTATACGTAGCTTAGTTGTTTTCAGAGAAATATCATTGAGATTTATTGAAAGAGCTAGTAGGTCACTTGCATTTTCAAGCATAATTGTGTTCCGAAGTTTTTCCTTAGGAACAGATCTAAAGGAAATAGCATCAATGAAATTCAATGTTCCATCCTTGAGATATTTTTCAACAGCAATTTTTCTCTTTTTCAGTTCACCTATGTAATCTAAAGAAGAATGAGCAAAAAGAACAACTAAAACTGATTCCTTTTTTGCTAAACCATCTTCAAGGAATCGAAAAGCCATTTCTTCCTTAGCTGTACCTGATTCACCAAGCATTAGGATTAAAGAACTCTCTATATTCTGAACCAAGATATCTATACTGGTTTTTACAGACATTCAATAACCTCTTTATGTTTTAAGAATCTTATTAACTTCTTTGCAGAACTTCAATGAATTAGGAATAAAATTCTCTGTTTCAACCGATTTAGCAGCTAATCTCAGTCGATGGCTTGTTTGAATAGGTTCAATGTTTATTTTACCACGATATTTATCCTCGAATAAGATTATAGCTGAACTTCTGTGGAATTCCTTTTCTCCATGATAATAGAGATATGCACACCCACATCCAAGTACTGCTTCGACTGTGAGATACATTTTATCATAATCATCTACTTCTTCAAGTGTAGGGATTTCTTCCATTTGTTCAAGAAAAACCCTTGCCATCTCTTTAGCTGCTTCTTTTATTTTATCTTCATCTATTTTGAGTTTGG
>JAGLTB010000134.1 GCA_023270155.1 Candidatus Heimdallarchaeota archaeon
ATAACACAATCTCTGCTTGAGGAGTAGCTCGGAAAGGTTTCACTCGAGGAACAAGGCTTTCATGGATTTTCCTTGGGTGGGGATCCAGTCTTGCTAATCTTTGTATATCACCTCGAACGATGTTTAGAAGTATTGTTTCTGCTTCATCTTCAAGGTTGTGTGCTGTTACAAGAACATCGGCTCCAATATCCTTTGCAGCT
This sequence comes from Candidatus Heimdallarchaeota archaeon, assembly GCA_023270155.1. Taxonomy (GTDB): domain Archaea; phylum Asgardarchaeota; class Heimdallarchaeia; order Heimdallarchaeales; family Heimdallarchaeaceae; genus UBA460. The sequence goes on from JAGLTB010000134.1 coordinate 201, forward strand.
TTATTCAATATCTTTCTTCTTAGGATTCCACAATAAGAACAAGCTCCATACTCTCTCTCTTTTCCCCTCTCACCGAGAATCTTTAGTATTTCATCAAGATTGTAACCAAAATCATTCTTGAAGGAGAAAATATGGTGCTCCAATCCCAACTCTTCTACATGTTTCTTTGCGAAAAATAGTCCCTCTTCTCTATACTTTTCTATTCCCTCATCAATTGTTATAGCGACCAACTCACTTTCTGGAAAATCCTCTTCGATTTTGTTTAAAATGTGCAACAAAGCAATACTATCTTTGCCACCTGAAACTCCAATAGCTATTTTATCACCTCGTTTGAGCATTTTGTAGCGAGTAAGTGTTTTTTGAACCTTTTTTTTCACTTGTTCATTGAAGTGTTGTTTACATGATGCGTTTCTATCATAAGGACGAACATAAACTGCTGGTTTATCGCAGAAAGCACAATTCATCAGAATTACCTTCAAAATTTTATCATCGAAATAACTAGGTTAATCACTATTAATAGTAAACTGAATAATCTCAATGATCTCATTATTGTTTTCTTTTTTCTATCTTCTAATTCTTTGATTTCACAATATTCGTTTATTATTTTATCTCCATCGGTTATGCCTAATGGAAGCAGATTCAGAAAAACTGCCATTACACTCAAATTAAGGGTATACGATACTTCAATATTCCAGTAATATGGAAACCATACTGATAATCTCTTTCCCTTTGGTGGTAAATAGTTGTCAATATTTATTCCAAGGTATAGCTGTGAAGTACTCGTTGTATTTGTATTGGGATTGATGTTTGTAGGCGTAGCTTCAACATGACTTCCATTTAGAAGTGAAATGAGAATTTTGTTTGAATTAAAATTACTAGTAAATAATGTATAATAATCATCAACATTTTCAATTATTGAAACATTTATTGGATAAGCGCTTTCATTAATTAATGTGATTTGCTGTATAACATCCCCCTTTTGTAATCCAGATTCTTCTGCGGGGGAATTTTCAAAAATATTTGTAATTAAAACACCATTCGAAGTTCCATAACCAATGGAAATAATATAAGGTGATAACAGATATAGTATTAAGAAAAACAATGCAAAAATTGCGTTAATAGCTGAACCATTCATCCATACTTTGATTTTACTTTTTGATGTTGCTTTTTCCATACTTTCTTTTGCTATTTCGACAAATCCTCCAAATAGAACGAGAAGAATAAAGATTCCAGAAGCTTTGATCTCTAACCCTTCTCTTTTTGCCATGACTGCATGAGCAATCTCATGTGGAATGATTACTAACACAAAAGGTAAGATAAATAGCAATGCAACCTTGAAATCCATAGTGACGCCAGGTATTATTAATTGAATTCCTAATCCTGCAGGGGAATTGAATAAAAGCAGGAAAGGATTAACAAGGAAATAAACCAAAAATCCGAGTGCTATTAATCCTGCTAATACTTTTCCAATATTGTATATTACTTTCCAAAACCTTTTTCCTTTCTCTCCCATCTTTTCTAAGACCTTGTTGAAGAATTCTGTCTTAAACATAACTCCGAGTGGAAAGAAATGAATTCCATACTTTCCTAAATTCAGCATGTTTCCTAGAGCTGTTAGAACAAACAGTCCCATTATAACTAACAGAATTATTTGAAGAGTGGTAATCATTGGAAATCCTTTCGCGTTTTTTGTAATTTCTACTGTTTATAAAAAGTGTCTTCTTTAACACTTACATTTTATGACTAAACTGATTCTTTTTATTAATTACATTTCTCAAGTTCTTAAATGAGACGAATCGCAAAATGGCACGGCAATAAAATCACAGCAGAACCATCAGAAGGATGTAAGCTCTGTGCATTAGGTGCAAAACTAGTTTTGTTTATTACTGGTGAATGTGATTCCAATTGCTTTTATTGTCCAGTTACAAAAGAACGAAGAAAAGATATTATTTTTGCTAATGAGCAAGAGATTAAATCCCCAAACGAGGTAATTAAAGAAGCTAAGATGATTTCTGCTAAAGGTGCAGGAATTACTGGTGGCGATCCAGCGATAACAATAAACAGAGTTGTTGAGTACCTTAATGTTCTAAAAAAGGAATTTGGGCAAAATTTTCATTGCCATCTTTACACTTCTCACTCGCTAACAAAAACACAACTTGACGAATTGCGCAATGCTGGTTTAGATGAAATAAGATTCCATCCACCAAGATTGAATCTCACAAATAAAATGAAAAACTCTATAGAAGAATCGAGAAAATTAGAATGGATTACAGGAATTGAGATACCTGTTATCCCAGATAAAGAACAATCTATTTCTGAAATTATTAGTTTTGCAATTGATCGCAAGTTGAATTTTATTAATCTTAACGAATTCGAAATAACAGAAGCAAATTTTGAAACTTTGAAAAAAATGAATTATGAATCAAAAGAAACTGTTAGTGCTGCTGTAAAAGGTAGTGAAGAACTTGCTTATAAGCTACTTAAACGCTTTAAGAAGCATCCAATCCCGATCCATTACTGTTCGTCGAAGTATAAGGATAACGTTCAATTACGAAATCGTTTAATTAGAAGAGCTAAAAACTATTCCAAACCTTTCGATACTATTCTAAACGATGGATTAATAGCTCGGGCAAGGATTAAAACTGTTTCAGAGCAGAATTTACTCAAAATAAAACAGGTATTGATAGAGGACTTTGAAATTGATAATAATTTGATTGAGATAGATGTAGAGAATTGTTATCTGTTTACAAGCTGGCAAATTATTAGCAAACTAATAAATGATTTTTTGAAATCCTTTAAAGAAGAAATAGTAAATATTGAGATAATTCATCAATATCCATATGATGGGGGACTTATCACCTATCTTGAACCCTTATTCGAAAAAAAGTAATCTAATCAAGAAGAGGATATCTCAATAAAGCAGCAATCCCACCTAATTTAGATAGTTGCTCTCCAGACTCGTGATTTACAGACATTATAACTGTTGATCCTCTTAATTTTGAATTTTCTTCAACCATCTCATCTATAGCCATTCTCTTAGATATATCATCAATTTGAAGCTGATCATCACTTATGAGAAGAGTTTCAATGGCTCCTAGAGAAAGTGCTCGTTTAACACTCTGTAATCCATAGGTGACTGTTCCCGTATCTTGTCCTATCCTTTTGAAAACTTCTTCAAGCAATCTTGTCTCATAAGCGACTCTTTGGTTTTTAGCTATTTGCTCAGGAAGCTTTTTCGAAAGCACTTCCTTTAATCCCACTCTTCCACCTGTACTTACCTGTACTTTTCTGGTTTTATCTGCAAGAGCTGAATCTCTGCTCTTAATGAACTCGTAGAAATTTTCAGGAGTAAAACCAGGACCAGCAAGTATAATCACTTGAGAATTATACTGATTGTCTGTATCCTGCATAATTTGCAAAACTTCATTGAAAAATAGTCCCATGTCACTTGAGTGTTGCTTAGCATCACTAAATTTACGCGCAACAGAAGCGGAAAATTCACTTAAAATTTTAACAGAGAATTGAGTTACTAATGCCACACATGCTGTGTTATCCTCTACAGTAACAATCAAAATTTGCGCGAGCATTGAAGATTTTTCAACATCTTCTAGAACCTTTCTCTCCATTGGTGTCCAATTTTCTTTCGAAATCGACACTTTTTCCATCAGTGATAGCGAAAGGGTATGATACGTACTTATAGAAACAAGATTTTCAGGACCACTTAGTATTTTTCCTTTTAATCGTAGATTGTCACCAAAACCATGAAAGGCGAATTCCTCCAATTCAATCTCAAGAGTCATTTTGACGCGCTCTCCAGAATCTGCACGTCCATCTTTTTCTTTTCTTCTAATTCTTCTAGATGTGGAAGCTTTGACTTTGTTACCTACCTTAAGAATTCTATAAATGGCATATAGATCATCAACTGTATCTGGGATCAGTTCAACAATACCATGCTTATAGTCTTTCTTAGTAATCTTCATTGAATTGCAACTCTTCATGATTTTAACGTAATGCTAATTTTATTCAGAATATTCTCCTTATACTTTTATGGATTTATGAGTGTTGTATAATCTACGCCTTTGATTTTTAAATCATTAAAACTTATTCTATAGCTATCGCCTTTGCTTTTAGTTAGTGAATCTGGTACTGATAAAAAAAGAAAATCCATTCGCTTTCCAACAAATTTAACAGCTAGATAGGGCTTTCCTCCAACTCTATTGGCAAATTCAATTAATCCTTCTACCTGCTCTTTTTGTACATAAAATACATCTTGTCGACTTGTTTTAATTTCCAATGCTAATAGTAAATTCCTTTTTGCTGATCCAGCAAAAACATCGGGTCGAGGCATTTTGCTTGTACCAGAAGAAGAGGGTGCTCTCATTACAGCAAATCCACTATCCCAAAAACGATTCACTAATACTCTTTCATAATCCGCAGCTCTCTTCTTACTCACTTTAGCCAACCTTATGTTTAATCTATGTTAATTCAATAAACTACTGTTTAAAAATACTTTTTGTCAAAAAGGTTCAACCAGAAAAAATAAAAATGAAATCGGTGGAAAAATTTTAGACTGGAATTTGTTCTCGATATAAGATTCCAAAATAATACTGAATTGATAACTCCAGAAGCTAGTGACTGTCATGGAAAATACAAACTATCTGTTAAGACATATGATGGAAGAAGACATATCAAAAGTGTATGAAGTAGAGAGGAAAAGTTTTCCCTTTCCATTTGGTGAAGTTCTTATCGGTAATATCTTCTATGCAGCACCTGAGTTGTGTTTCATTATTGAAAGTGAGGGAAATATAATTGGATTTCTAATAGGGGGCTATACTGCGATACCAAAGCGAGCTCATATATTATCTATAGCAGTTTTAGAAGATTTTAGAGGACAAGGATTGGGACGTAGAATATTAACTTATTTTCTGAATTCCATCGGAAAATTAGGATATTTAAGTGTCAAACTAGAAGTTAATATTGATAATCATAAAGCGATTAAACTTTATGAAGAATTCAATTTTAAAATTGATTCGAAGATAAGAAAATACTATCAAGATGGAACGGATGCTTATCTTATGATTAGAGTAGAAAATGAGAAATGAATTTTAAGTAAAGTATTGCTTGATTATTATTTCCTAATGGATTTTATATGTTTTCTATTTCCGCTTCCTCAATCCCCATTATTTGCATGTGAATGCTCTTTGCTGCTATTTTTCCAGCTCCCATTGCTGCTATCACTGTAGCTGCACCTGTAGCAATATCTCCACCTGCATAAACTCCTTTCTTGCTTGTTTTTCCTGTATTTCTATCAGTGACTATGGTACCCCATTTTGAGATTTCTAGATCAGGAGTAGTTCTTGGTATTATAGGATTGGGATCATTACCAACTGAAATTACTACAACATCACATTCAATCAAATGTTCTGAACCTGGAATAGGTATTGGTTTAGCACGACCTGTTTCATCAGGTTCTCCAAGCTCAAATTGAAGACATTCTACTGCTCTCACAGCACCTAGCTCATCACCTATGATTCTTACAGGATTTGTCAAGAATCTGAATTCTATTTCTTCTTCCTCTGCATGATGAACCTCTTCCACTCTTGCTGGGCATTCCTTTCGACTTCGACGATAAACAATTATTGAATGTTCAGCTCCTAAACGTTTGGCAGTCCTAGCCGCATCCATTGCTACATTTCCTGCTCCAATAACAACAACGCTCTTTCCTCTCTTAACAGGTGTTTTGTATTCAGGAAAAAGATATCCTTTCAGAAGATTAACTCTTGTTAGATATTCATTAGCACTATAAACATTTACGAGATTAATACCGGGAATATTAAGTAACCGAGGTGCCCCAGCTCCAGATCCTACAAAAACTGCATCATACTCATTGAGTAATTCGTCAACTGTTTTGTTCTTCCCTACAAGAAAATTAAGTTTTATCTCAACACCAAGTTTTACCAGATATTCAATTTCGTACTTAACCATATCCTTGGGGAGTCGAAATTCTGGAATTCCATAAACAAGAACCCCTCCTGGTTCATGTAAAGCCTCGAAAATTATTACCTTATGTCCATGGAGTGCTAAATCTCCAGCACATGTTAAACCAGCAGGACCTGCTCCAACGATTGCAATTTTCTTTCCAGTGGATTTTGGTAGTTCTGGGATTTCTTCTCCTTCTTCACGCGCATAATCTGCTGCAAATCTTTCTAGATTACCTATTGCAACTGGTTGATATCGACGACCCATAACGCATTTGGATTCACATTGCAACTCTTGAGGACAAACACGTCCAGTAACTGCTGGGAGGCTGTTTTTTGTCTTAATAATTGCTGCTGCTTCCATGAATTTTCCTTCACGAATCAAAGTGATGAAATCTCTTATAGGAACCTCAACAGGACAACCACTTACACATGGTTGATTCTTACATTTTAAACAACGTTGAGCTTCTAACATAGCTTCAGCTTCATTATAACCATATGGTACTTCCGCAAAATTATCTACTCTATCTTCAGGGTTTTGAGTGGGCATAGGTAACTTTGTCCTAATAATTCGAGGACGTGGTTTTCTCTCAGTTGTCACCTTTATCACCTTTCATTTTTTCTGCTCGACATTCTTTCTCTTTTTTGTATAGAATCATTGCTTCTCGTTCTTCATCTTTGTAAGCAGCTAACCTTGCCATGGTTTCTTCCCACTCGACTTGGTGGGCATCAAAATCTGGACCGTCAACACATGCGAATTTTGTTTCTCCCCCAACTGTCAACCTGCAAGCACCACACATTCCGGTCCCATCCAGCATTATTGTGTTCAAACTTGCTATTGTCTTAATATTATAAGGTTCTGTAACTTTTGCAACGAACTTCATCATAATGGGAGGTCCAACACAAAAAACTGTATCAATCTGCTTTCCACTATCGATCATTTCTTGCAATTGATCTGTTACAAAACCTTTTCTTCCTGCTGAGCCATCATCTGTGCAGATATATAGCTCATCTGCAAAATCTTTTATTTCGTCTTCATTGAAAACTAATTCTGCTTTTCTTGCTCCAATTATAACTTCTGTCTGATTTCCTGCTTGTTTGTATGCTCTTGCTACAGGTGTTGCTATAGCTATACCTAATCCTCCACCAATAACTATTGTATTGCCTGCATTTTCAGTATGTGTTGGTATTCCTAATGGGCCTGCACAATCTTGCAAACTTTCTCCTTTTTGATATTCAGCTAACTCATAAGTACTTGCTCCTGCTTTTTGAAAAATAACACTTATCCATCCTTCTTCAGGATCCCAATCAGCTATTGTAAGTGGTATTCTTTCTCCTTTTTCATTTGAGCGAAGCATAACAAATTGACCAGCTTTACATGTTTCTGCAATCTCAGGAGCTTTTATTTTGAACCATACACTTTCAGGAGTTACATCCTTCCTGTCAATTAAGGTATACATTAGTCAGCCACTCTACAGTTTTTTCTCAATTTATGGACATAAATATGAGTCGATGTGGGTTCTAAAATTTTCCTTATTTTAATAATTCTCTACATACATTATCCAAAACAAGAAAATTCGTATTCTAACTCATTATTTCTCTAAGGAATTCAGTGGCATATGATCCCTTTTTGATTTTGAAACTCATTTTAACTTTGGTTCTTCCCTCATTTAAATCGTCCTTACCGCTTTCTGTAATTCTGATTTCTTCTGGATTAAAACTGATCGATCTAAAAGCTCCTTTTCCCCCTATTTTTTTAATAAAGGGTTTTTGAAATTCAAGCAATGATAATTCTTCTTCTTCCAATATTGATTGGTATATTTCTCCCATTTCACCCTCTAGTTTAGTTTTGGCTCCTATCAGTGGAATGAAAACTGCATTATTCTTAACAACTTCTCCAGATATGGGGTCAGTTATTTTCTTACCATACAAATCTTGACGAGTTTTCAAGTATCTATTGAAGAGAAATGATTGAAAGGCATGGATGAATAATTTCTGAAGCTGTAACGGCAGTGAAGTTAAAGCTTGTATATAGCTTTGCTTCCTTTTCTTTAAAGATAAAAGAAGTTTTCTTTCAATTCTCAGATGTGACGGGAATAGATCAAGAGCCTGTTCAACATCCTCATTCTCCCAGAAAGATTTTCTAGCTTTTTCGACGTTTTCAGTCTCTCTATCGAAAACTTTTCCTATATAAATTTTTAATGCTTCTTTTAAATTGCCTTCCAGAAGTTTTTTTCCTACTAAATGAGTTATGGGTCTAATCTCTCCAAATCTTTGTATTCCAAATGAATTTTGAATCCCTCCAATATCCTTGATTTCCTTTAAAATTAAACCTATGC
>JAGLTB010000135.1 GCA_023270155.1 Candidatus Heimdallarchaeota archaeon
TTAATAGTTGGTAAATCAATTTCCTTAATCATACCTTTTTCAAAGGAATCTTTTACTCCCCATACAGATACACGTTGTGCGGTAATTGCTCTTTTATCTTTTAGACCTGCAACATTAATGTTGTCTCTTTGTATTCGCCATAATTTTGAAACCCAATCTAAAGCGTTAGATGTATCTAGATTTCTTTTGATTAAGACAAAGTGAAGGAATAATCCTGTTCGTCCTGGTAACTTAAATTGATCCTCTCGAGGATCTAAGACCTGTTGGTCCTCTATGATTTCACCTACAATGAAGTCTTCTGGTATTTGTTTAATCTTTCCACCCACACCTTTAGAATCGATAATACTTGGTACTCGCAAGTGAAGGAAATTTGATGTCAAACTTCTCCCACCAATTATAGTAAGGGCAAATCTGAACAGAATTTGTCAATAAGTTCTTCTCGCGAAGGTCCGATTCCTACAACTGTAATCGTGCCAGGTGGAAGTTGTGTTAGACCAGCATCATTGATAATAGCAAAAGGAATATCATTTCTTCTAGCTAGTTCTGCTAATTCTTGTATCTCTTCCTCTGATTTTACTTTTACAGTGATTTTCTTTTGCCCTTCTTTCAGCCAGTTATCAGCCCAATCAGGGTAGTATTTTTTTGTTTTTACATAAGAAGAAAGAGAACCATGCGCAACTTGAACTGCTGTTTTTCCTTTAGACATCTTCAGATCGGTTCTAACAGCAATGACTTGTTTATATCTAAAACTCATACAAAAATCCATAATTTCTTTGATATAAAATTATAACGATTACTTGTAATTTTGAAAAAAGTCTTGAGAGAATTAGTTTTCTTATTTCTTAATATTGGTTTTATTGTCAATCAATCAAATAATTCTCTCGTATTTCGTCAAAGATATTCAACATAGGCTTCTGTATCTAGTACAGAAGAAACTGTTTGAACTATCACTTCTTCGGGAATGGGTAATGCGTTCTTGTATTTCTTATCAATTTCAATCTTGTATTCTTTCTCACTAAAAGGAGGTAAGTATAGTGTTGAAACATTTACCACTGGTATTGGGTGTAAGAGACTTTCTACAAGTTTTTTCGGATCATTTGTTCGCTCCAAAAAACGAATCTCTTTATGTAAAGCCTGCTCTATCTTCTTCAGGAGTTCAGGATTTGTTAGCAATGTAGCATCTTGCTTTCTTGTAACTATGATAACAACATCTTCAAGTTCAAAAGATGAATAAAAAGCAATATCCTTCAGATTCTTGTTTCCTTTTGAAAGGTTCAATAAGATTTTGGATAGTTCGATATCTATGTCGCTGATTTTCCCTTCACGATAAAGTTGCTTGCATTTTCTACACAATGTATTTGTTTGAGCATCGATTAAGCAAATAGGAAGCTTCAACTACATATCACCACTTTTCAGCTATATTATAAACTATAGAAGTGGTGTTTTAAGAATTGTGAATAATGAGGAAAATAAGAATTAGTAAAACTCATAAAAAACTATTCTGTTACAGATTCTAGTTTATATTAATCCTCTTTCCATGAGAACCTTAAATTCATCTAATGTTAATTTATTTCCTTCCTTATATTTAGACAAAATTTCTTCAGCTTTAGCATCCATTTTTCGTTCTATAACTCTCTTGGCTTCAACTTTTCTAGCTTTTCTTGCTGCCTGAATTTCTTGACCAAGTTCACCAGATAATTTCTTAACAGCTCCTGTTAATCCATCAAGTTCTTTTCGGATAGCGTTGATGGAAGTACTCATTGCGATTATTTCTGCATGAATCCCATCAGCTTCTTCTTTGATTACTCTAGCTTGCTTAGAGGATTTTATCATCTTTTCTTGATGTATTTGTGATTCTTGAGCTAGTGTTGTAACGCTTGTATGATAAGTTTTGATTTCTGTTTGCATATATCGAAGCTTGTTTTGGATATCTCTAAATTCACTTCGTATACCTTTGAATTGTTCAATTCTCTCAAATTCTGAGCTTAGTTCCTCGAGCTGTTGGAGTGTTGATTTTTCCATTTCCTTTGTAAGAAATGGTGTTGTTTCCAATTGTCTTTCAAGTTTTCTGATTTTGTCTCCTACTCTCTTATTTCGAGGAACACCTACATTTTTCATCTGCGAACCTAATTCTACGAGACGTTTACCAATTTTATCTGCATCTTCACGTAAAATGTCTCTCATCTGTTTTCGAACTTGTACCTCTTCATTGATTTGATCTCGTCTTTCTTTGGAGGTTTTTGCTTCTTCAAAAAGAGTTTTAGCTTCAAGATTTTTTTGATCACGTACATTCCTTAGCTCATTTCTTTTATTGTTGAGAGCATGCAGATTTGTAATCTGATCCTTACGTTTTAATCTTAAATCTGTAAGATGTTCCTTCTTTTCGTCGATAGACATTTCTTCGCTTTCGGTACTCATAGATTTCACATTGGATTAGGATTAAGCATTTCATTTACATTATTTATAAATCACAATTAAATAAATGAGAAAATAGAATACATTTAAATCTTATGTCAAGTAACTATTTGACAAATTAATATGAAAGAAAAACTGTTATTATTTCTTATTTGAACGTTTCATACGAAGTTCCTTAGATCTACACTTTCGGCACTTTATTGCATTAGGTGGATTAGTTGCATAACATTTACGACAAACTTTTTTATCCATGGTATGAGCACGAGCAATTGCACGATATTCAGGGTTTGTTACTGGCATCAAATTCATCTCATTTGTTCTACTTTCAGCAAAATTCAAATTAATAAAAGTATTTCTATTGCGAGTAAAATTGTAACAGAAAAACTTCGAGATAGCATCTTTAGGTGAATCTATATTGCATTTTCTCTCTCGCAAAATCAAGAAATTCTTCAATCTTTTCCCAGTCCTTTTCACCCTTTACACTAATCAATAATTCAATTTCGTCTCTGTATTCCTTCAGATCTTTAATATCTGCGATTGATTCTGCTATTTCAGCTTTCAATGATTCAATTTTATTTGGTATTTCCTCTAGAGCAATTTCAATTTTTGTTACTGTAGGATCTTCTCTTTCTTGAGCAAGAAGTAATTCTGTAACTTCAATATCAGATTTTTGTGTTCTTCTATTTAGTGTATGTATCCTCTGAGTAATCATAACCATCATTTCTTCTGCTCTAACGTGTAGGGGGTGTAGTTCTTTTCTACGCTTTTTAAGGACAATTATGAGGAAAATAACTATTAACAAAAGGGGTATTCCTACACCAAGACCAATTTGTAATCCTAGACTCATCTGGTTCTCTAGATACAACATCAATTCGTGTTATTTAAACTTAAGCAAAATACTTGCATATTGAATTATTATTTAGTTTGTATATTTACAGTAATATGGGAAGTTTTTTAACATTAAATGAAAAATGTTTATTGAACTGAAGAAACAGTTCTCAATCAAAATTAAAAGTTAATTCAATATTAAAATTTAACATAATCAAAATTACAAAAGGAAATTGATGGATACTATTAATCCAACATCCTATCACAATCATCACTGATCACTATCACATATCACTAATAACTTTAAACGAAGTGTATTGTATGCAAATATGCATTTTGCAATAATAATGCAACTGCAAAGTGGAGTAGGGTAGGGGATATTAATTATCCGTTCTTTTCTTGTAAATTGAATACTGAATTACACGAAACAATATGCGTAAAGGTGAAAATAATGGGCGCTAAAACAGATACTTCAACAACGAAGTATGAAATACGAGCAACATTCGAAATCGAAGGAGTCGTTGAGAAACCTGATATCATTGGTGGTATTTATGGACAAACTGATGGACTTCTTAGTGAAAATCTAGATATTCGTGAGCTCCAAAAGACAGGACGTATAGGAAGAATTAATGTTGAACTAAAAAGCCGAGGGGGAAAAACAACTGGTAAAATTATTATCCCCTCAAGTCTTTCAAGGATGGAAACAGCTATCTTAGCAGCAACAGTTGAAACAGTAGATAGAGTTGGACCATGTAGTTGTAAAGTTAAACTAGAAGAAATAATTGATGTTAGAGTAAATAAGAGGAAGTCAATCGTTGATAGGGCTTCTGAAATAATCCGTCAATGGGATCAGAATGTTAGTCCATTCTCATCTTCAATAACACTCGAAGTTGAGAAATCAGCTAAAACAAGCCAAATTCTCAGTTTAGGAGAAGAGGGTTTTAGTGTAGGTCCTAGTTTTGAAAGGCAAAAAAAAGTTGTCTTAGTTGAAGGGAGAGCTGATGTAGTTAATCTTCTAAAATTTGGTGTAGATAACACAGTAGCAGTCAATGGGACTAGTATCCCACCAAAGTTACTCGAACTGATAAAGAAAAAGACAGTTACAGCTTTTCTTGATGGAGATAGAGGAGGAGATTTAATTCTCAAAGAATTACTTCAAGTTGCTAAAATAGATTATGTAGCAAGAGCTCCAAAAGGAAAAGAAGTAGAAGATCTAAACAAAGAAGAAGTAGAGAAAGCTCTAAAGGAAGTTAGCTCGCTAGAGAACGCTATTTTCCTAACTGGAAGTGATGAGGGAATCACAGTTAAGGATTTTCTTGGAAAAGGTAAACCCAAAAAGAAAGAAAAATCTAGACTATCCAAAGCAAAGAAAGTTCTGAAGAAAAAAGAACCTGAACCCAAAGAAAAACCAACAAAAAAACCAATAGAGAAAAAAATTGTGAAAAAACCAGTAACCAGAACTCCTGCCAAACCGGTTGTTCAACCGAAAAGCAAACCAGTTGGAAGACCTCCTGCTAGGACCTCTGATAGAAGACCTCCTTCAAGATCTACAAGTACTTCAAGAAGACCTCCTTCAAGAGGAAGTTCTTATGATAGACCACCAAGAAGAGAAATTAGAAAAGTGGAATTACCAGAACATCTAACTAAGGTTATAAAAGAAATCAAGACAAAACTTGAAGTCGTAATCTTCGATGAAAACAATAAGGAGATTCTAAGAAGCTCAACTGCAAAAATATTTGAAGATATGGAAAAGTTGGAAAAAGGAGTCACCCTTGTTATAGATGGTGTAATAACACAGCGATTATTGGAACGAGCTAAAGCTATAGGAATCAATCAAGTAATTGGTGCTAGAAAAGGTGAAATTACAAAGAAACCAACTGGAATTAAAATTGTTGAGTTCAAGCAAGTTTAATTCTTCCTTTTTTTTTCTTAATCAAATGCCAAAAACTTTATGAGTTAACTAAAGATTATCATCGAGAGATGATGCCCTTGGAATATCAATAACCTCC
>JAGLTB010000136.1 GCA_023270155.1 Candidatus Heimdallarchaeota archaeon
ATGATGTAGGTTTTACCGTTCGAGCGAAAGCAATGATAAGAACGGCACCACTGAATTCGCGCATTACCTAATCAAATTTTATCCTATCACGTTTACTCAATTTACGCCATCTTTCACGGTATAATAGATTAGGTTTTTTCTGTATTGGAAGAGAATTAACTTTCTTTATCCATTCCTCTGTCTTACTTCTGCTTCCCTCAAAAGCATTTTTAGTTATACTCTTCATCTTCTTTATATCTTGATCAGAGGGTGGTGATGATAGGTTAGCCAAGAGAACATCAACTTGTTTAGTATATTTATCCTCTAGTTCGTCTCGCTCTTTTTTATATACATTAAGTCTTTTCTGATAATCTTGAAGAACTAATCTATGGAGCTTTTCGTGATGCCACCAAAGTGTTTCTGGATTATAGATTTCATTTCCAGACTTTAAATTTAGTGTCAAACCAGGTTTTGGCATAAAAATTGGTTTAAAAACACTAGTGCAAGGAGCTGATGAACCTGTTACCCAATGAACTTGAACATTTTTCTTTAACTGTGCAACATGAGAACCAACAGTTTGATCAGGTACTGTTATTCCTGTACTATGTTGGCAAGGACTTTTCGCCTTAGCTTGAGATGCAGACCAATTATTCTCTCTTTCTGAAGTTATGTTGTGATTACGTAAAATTGACATAACATCATTTGGAGTTATTTTTCCTTTATTTTTCATCAAAAAAGAGGATACACATTGTTGTCTTTCCTTTGCCTTAGCGAAAAATTGAGATCTCTCCTGAGAATCTTTTAGAGCATGATAGATTTTAAACCTAGGAATAAAGCACCTAGAAAAATGAAATTCCTCTTCTGACTTACAATATCCTTTATTTATGGCGTATTTAATTAGATCCGGATGAATTAAATCAAATTCATTACCAATAGAAAGAGTATTTGAAATAGCTCTAATATCCTTCACCTTTTCCGCTATCCAAAATCTATCTATGGTCTCAAGTACCCATGCTTCCTTAGGATCTGCAATAATGAATGAATTATGATAAAATCTTGCTTTGCCTGTTTTCCGTTTACCAGGTCCACCTTGACCATATTTTTTAAATAAACTTGTTATTGTTTCGAGAGCTTCCATTGAGGTTTTTGAACGCTCGAGAGCTAATCGTATTACGTCCATTCCTAATAATCCAACTTCTTTTACAGGTTCTTTTGTCCATACTGCTTCATTGCCAATAGTAACTCCAAATTCGTTGCTTCCCATCTCGCAACCAAACATCCAAAAGGGTTTTAGAAGAAGAACATCATAAGTCTCTTCTATTTGTGGGATTTTTACATAAGTACATTTTACTTCTGAATTTGGTTTATATTTCTGTTTTGGAACATACTCTATATTATGAGCTTCGTTCGGTTCTCTATTACTGTTTTTGCCAAAAATGATACTTCCATCTTTTGTTGAATTTCCTAATGCTACAACAGTATCACACATGTAAGATAGCAAAGAGTAAAGATGTAAAAAAACTTTGCTCCTTCCCTTGTGTTAGAATTAGAATGTATGAATTATTGTTGCGATGGTTTTCATTCCCTTTATCCAATCGTCAATGTAGAGATTCTCATTAGGTGCATGAGCATTTCCTTCAGGATGTCCAGTTCCAATTGAAACTATAGGAACATCTTCGAAAAGGTACATAGGACCAGAACCTCCTACCATGGGCCAGATTTTAGGATTATGACCATAGATCTGTTTAAAGGATTGAATTATAGCTTGAGCAAATTGATTGGTACTTTTGGTTTTAGCAGCTGGATACCCATCCCATCCAGTTATTTCTATATGTTTGAAGTTCTGATCATCTAAGTGTTTCCTAATTTTCTGAACTAAATCATCAGGATCTTGTCCAGGAACAAGTCTACAATCTACTTTAGCAAATGCTTCATTAGGAGTTACTGTTTTTGATCCAGGACCTTGGTAACCTGACCAAATCCCACAAATGTTAAGGGTGGGTTCTAAGAAATACTTTTTCTTCATATCTAAACCTGTTAAACCTAATCTGAATTCTTCAATACCGAATGTTTCTTTCATCTCTTCTTCATTTAGATTGAATTCTTCTATTTCCTTTATTTCCTCAGGTGTAGGTTCAGGAATATTATCATAAAAACCAGGAACAAGTATTTTATCATTTCGATTCTTTAAGCTAGAAAGTGCCCATGTTAATTCATTAGCTGCATTATCAGCAAACTGAGTGTATCCGCTGTGTATATCTCTTCCTATTGTCTTTGTCTTGATGTGTAGATACATAATTCCCTTGACTCCAAGATAAATTTGCTGAATATCCTTTTTGTCTCTACCACCAAATTCCCATATACAGCCATCAGCTTTTAATGCAAATTCTCTGTTGTTTTCAATGAAATGTGGAAAATTAGGTGAACCAACTTCTTCTTCTCCTTCAATAATGAATTTAACGTTTATGGGAGGTTTCTC
>JAGLTB010000137.1 GCA_023270155.1 Candidatus Heimdallarchaeota archaeon
CCCTGGATGATACTAATCGTTTTTCGATATACTTTCTTTGCTCTTCTTCACTAGCGAAAGTTACCGGTGTAGGTTGTTGTTGAGTTTGTGCTTGTTGTGCCGCTTGTGCTGCTCTGTAAACGAACTGTTTTACTGCTTCCTCAGGAGAAACACCAGTGGATGCTTGCTCTTTTCTTTGTTGTGGTGAGCAAGTATGCATATTGGAATCTCTGTGGTTTACACAGAAGGAACCACCACAATAACGACAATAGAAGAGAATATCAGCTTCAGCACCACAGTCAGGATGTTCACATTTCATTATCTTCTGAAACTAACAGCCAATGATTATTTTAGAACGTATCTATTTGACCATTAAAAAATGAAATTATTTTGTGAAACTTCAAAGAAAGTAAGAAAAGAATTAATTTTCTATGTCTATCTAAATATTTTTTAATCCTTACCTAAAAAAGAGTTCAGTTAATAAGTTTAAGTGATGATTACTATGAAAACTGATATAGAAATTGCACAAGAAAAACAAAAAGACATGAAAAATATTAGGGAGATTGCTGCAAAAGTAGGTCTTGAAGAAGATGACCTCGAGCAATTCGGAAAGTATGTAGCAAAGATTAACTACCAAACAATGCTAAAAATACTACATTCCGATAAACCTGATGGAAAATTAATCTTTGTGACAGCTATGACTGCTTCAAGAGCAGGTGAAGGAAAAACAGTTACAACAATAGGCCTTTCTCAAGCATTTAACAGATTAGGAAAGAAAGTAATGTTTGCCTTAAGAGAACCAAGTATGGGACCAACTTTTGGAATAAAAGGTGGAGCAACTGGGGGACACTTATCTCAAGTTTTCCCAATGTGGGACATAAATCTGCACTTTACAGGAGATATACATGCAATTACTTCTGCTCATAATTTACTAGCAGCTTTGCTTGACAACCATTTGACAAAAGGAAATAAGTGTAACATTGATCCAACAAAAGTTACATGGCCAAGAACAATGGACATGAATGATAGAGCTTTAAGAGATATCATCACCGGTTTAGGGGGAAGAAGAATGGGTGGAGATATAAGAAATACTGGTTTTGTAATTACAGCTGCATCAGAAGTAATGGCAATATTAGCTTTATCAGCTAATGTAGGAGAATTAAAGGAAAGATTGGGAAACATACTTGTAGGTTATACTTATGACGATAAACCAGTTTTTGCTAAAGATTTGGATGCTGTAGGTGTAATGACACTAATACTAAAAGATGCAATAAAACCAAACCTAGTACAAAACTTTGAAGGAGTTCCAGGTTTCATTCACGCAGGTCCTTTTGCTAATGTAGCGCACGGTAATTCTTCCATAATTGGAACTAAGCTTGCACTAAAATTAGCAGATTATACAATCACCGAAGGTGGTTTTGCTGCTGATCTTGGTTTCGAAAAGTTTGTTGATATTGTAGCACGTCAGTATGACACTCTACCTGATGCAGTTGTTCTCGTTGTTACTGCCCGTGCTCTCAAGCTTCATGGCGGAATCGCAGATCTTGATGAAGCTAAAAATATTCATATGGATGAGTTAGCTAAAGGTTTCGAAAATGTTGAAAAACATCTCGATAACATGCTCATCGTTTTTAACATTCCCCCTGTTGTTGCTATCAACCGCTTCCCATTTGATACTGATGAGGAAATCAAATGGATCAAAGACAAATGCTCTGAACTTGGTGTCACTGCTGCTGAAAGTGAAGTCTTTATGAAAGGTGGTGAAGGTGGTATCGAACTTGCTGAAGCTGTCCTCGAAGCTATCGATAAGGGAGAGGGTGATGTTAAGTTTGCTTACGAATTCTCCGATCCCATTAAAGTCAAGATTGAGAAAATCGCAACTAAAATCTATGGAGCTGATGATGTCGAATATTCTCCACAAGCTCTCCAAGATATTGCTTATATCGAGAAACTCGGTTTTACTGACTTCCCTCTCTGTATGGCTAAAACCCAACTTAGTCTCTCTGACAAAATTGGCTTAATGGGTGCTCCCAAGGGTTGGACACTCAATGTTGATGAAGTTCGTCTGTATACTGGTGCTAAATTTATTGTTCCTGTTTGTGGTAGAATGTTTTTAATGCCTGGTCTACCTCCAGTTCCAGCAGCTAACAGAATGGACTATACCGAAGACGGCGATATTATAGGATTGAATTAACCCCTTTTCTCTTTTATTTTTTCATAATTTCGATTTTACACAGTTTACTTTTTTAAGTGAGTCTATTAGAAAAAATATCAATAGTTATTTGAATAAGCTTATACATTAGTCAAAAAGAAAGCTATACGGGCTGTAATTAATATTTTGCGATGATTACTTTAATATTGATGCCTTGCATTGTCGCCTTTATTTTTTAAACAATGCTCTTTATCTTTACTTATTTCTTTTGTATATTGTGTAAAAATGATACAGAAAAAACTATCAACAAATAACAAATCAGAGGAATTCCAAAATGGATGGTGATGAACATATGATGATGAACTGGTGGGGAATACCCTACATGGGATACATGATGATAGCTGTTTGGGCTATATTTGTTATTATTGGTGTACTGGTTTACAAAGATGCTGAACACAGAAAAATGAATGGAGCATTATGGCTTATTCTGATATTTCTACCTTGGGTTGGAATAATATCTGCTGTTGTTTATTTATTTGTCAGAGCGAATTATCCAATACAACAAACCAATGTTCAAAATCAGACACCTGAACCATATCGTCCTCCTCCAAAACAACAACAAGCGCTAGAAATGCTGGATGATAGATATGCTCGAGGAGAAATCACTCGCGAAGAATATTATCTAATGAAAAAAGACATTGAATATGGGAAATAAGATCACCTTTGTGGATGTAAGCTATACACTTCTTCCCCCCATATTCTTTGTTTCTATAACAGATTAGGTGTACAAAATTGAATAAAAAAGATAAAATGGATCATAGTAAGATGGATCATGGTACAAATATGAAACATCAAGATCATCAAGGGCATGATCATTCAGTTCATATTTCTGATTTTAAGATACGGTTTATTATTTCTACAATT
Organism: Candidatus Heimdallarchaeota archaeon; assembly: GCA_023270155.1. Taxonomy (GTDB): domain Archaea; phylum Asgardarchaeota; class Heimdallarchaeia; order Heimdallarchaeales; family Heimdallarchaeaceae; genus UBA460. Next base: position 3,056 of record JAGLTB010000137.1, read on the forward strand.
TTAACAATCCCTATTTTAATTCTATCAGAAACAATCCAAATATGGTTAGGCTTTGAGCTCACCTTTCCATTTCAAAAAGAAACAGTATTTATCATCGCGACTCTAGTCTATTTCTATGGTGGTTGGCCTTTTCTTAAAGGCATGGTAAGTGAGATCAAAAAGAAACAACCAGGGATGATGACACTTATTGCAATGGCTATTTCTGTTGCATTTTTTTATTCAGCTGCTACAGTTTTCTTTATTTCTGGTTCTGATTTCTTCTGGGAGCTTGGTACATTAATAGATGTAATGCTACTAGGACATTGGGTTGAAGCTAAGAGCATTATGGGTGCTTCAAGAGCACTGGAAGAATTAGTGAAAATCATGCCTACAACTGCTCATCTGATTGAGAATGGGGGAGTTATTGATGTTCCTGTCTCTGAACTTGAAATTGGAGATGTAGTTCTTATCCGTCCCGGTGAAAAAATACCCTCAGATGGAGCAGTAGTTGATGGAAATTCATATGTAAATGAAGCATTCTTAACTGGAGAATCTAAACCTGTTTCAAAATCTACAGGAAATGATGTTATTGGTGGTTCCATTAATGCTGAAGGATTTTTACATGTACAAATTGAGAAAACTGGAGAAGAGACATACTTATTTCAAGTAATAAAACTAGTTAGAGAAGCTCAGATGAGTAAATCAAGAACTCAAGATTTAGCAAACAGAGCTGCTGCATTATTGTTTTATGTTGCTATCATAGCTGGAGTAATTACCTACAGTGTGTGGTTTGCTATTGGTTTTCCTGATTTTGCACTTGAAAGAACAGTAACTGTGTTGGTAATTGCTTGTCCTCATGCTTTAGGATTAGCTATTCCTCTCGTAGTTGCACTATCAACCTCTATTACAGCGAAGAGCGGAGTATTAATTAGAGATAGAACAGGTTTCGAGAATGCAAGAAAAATTAATGCGATAGTATTTGATAAAACAGGAACACTTACAGAAGGAAATTTCGGTGTAACAGATGTTATATCGTTGATATCTAAAGAAGAACTACTGAGATTAACAGCTGCTCTTGAAATTAATTCTGAGCATATAATAGCTAAATCAATTGTTGAATATTCTGAGAATGAAGGAGTAAAAATTGAACCTACAACTGATTTTACAGTTTTGCCCGGTCAAGGTGTTCATGGAAAAGTCAATGGTAAAAGTGTCTATGTTGGTAGTCCAAATCTCTTAAAACAGCTTAAAATTAAAACAAACGACTCAAAAATAATGCAACTTCAGGAACAAGGAAAAACAGTAGTATTTATTATAATTGAAAATCAACTAGCTGGAGCTATTGCACTTTCAGATCAAATTAGAGAAGATTCCAAATCAGCAATAAAGAAGCTTAAGGAAAAAGGTATCAGAACTTATATGCTAACTGGTGATGCAAAGGAGGTTGCAGAGTGGGTGGCGAAGGAACTTGAGATAGATGATTATTTCGCTGAAGTTTTACCACATGAAAAAGCAGATAAAATCTTAAGTTTGAAGGAACAGGGATATAAGGTTGCAATGGTAGGAGATGGAATAAATGATGCTCCTGCTCTAGTAACTGCGGATGTTGGAATTGCCATAGGTGCAGGAACAGATGTAGCCATTGAAAGCGCTGATGTAATTCTTGTAAAAAACAATCCTGATGATGTACTTAAACTACTTGAATTATCACAAAAAACCTACTCTAAAATGGTACAAAACCTGTGGTGGGCTGCTGGTTATAATATAGTAGCTATCCCTCTTGCTGCTGGAATATTGGCAAGTTTAGGATTTGTAATTAATCCAGCAATTGGTGCTATTTTGATGTCACTGAGCACTGTGATTGTAGCATTAAATTCTCAAACTCTTCGAAAGCATGATATAAAAGTTAAAGTTGTAACACATAAAGAAACTTCATCATCTGAGACAGTAAAAGCGATAACCTAATCTAAGAATGTTGATACTATTTATCCGTTGTTTCAAACCTTTTTTCAAATGCATTTAAACATGTATTACAACAGAAGTATCTTTTTTTATTCCCTATCACTTTACTAAATATCGTATCGGAAAATTCTCTTTTACAATAAGCACATATTGATTTAATGCTTTTAGGTTCTAGTATTAATAGTTCCTTTTTCTCAGTCATTTCCTCAAAAAGGACCGTAACTTCCAAATCTTCTACTTCTTCTGAATTCTGCAACTCATTGATTAACTTATTTTTTTGTGCTTCAGTAATAAAATGTGTCATTAAAAGAAGGTTGTATCTTCCACCAGCAAAAAACACTTTACGAATTAGTTTATCTTTGTGCATTTCGTTAGCTACTGTTTGTATGTTTTTTGATAGAATTTTTAGTGAAATCAAACTTGGTCTCCCTTCTGTAAGAAGTGAAAAATCAATATTTACGCTAAAAGAATCAATAATTCCCTTTTCAATTAATTTCTCTACGCGATTTTTTGTTGCAGGAATTGACAACTTAACTAGATCTGCTAATTCGGAATAAGATTTTCGTCCATCAACTAGTAGTTCACTTAGAATTATCAAATCTTTTTTATCTAGAGGTTTCAATTCATTTTTCTTTTATTATTTATTTATTAAAATGTGTTGAAATATCAATTTAGCAGAATGTTCTTGATGCCAGGTCTACCTCCCATACCTGCTGCTGAAAGAATGGACTACACAGAAGACGGAAATATAATGGGATTAAACTAAAACAATCTCTTTATTTTCTCTTTTTATTTTTATTTTCAGTATACAATAACAATAAGATATCATAGCTCTTCAAAGTTAGTTCCTGAATTTCAAAACGGTTTTTGTGCTCGTATTAATCCATCATCATTGGGTAAGAAACTTCTTTCAACATTTGCAAAACCAGCTTTGAGTAACCACTCTCGATGATCTTCCTCAGTATAAGGTGATGGAACATCATAATAATTGATACTACCAAGCTTATGCCAGACTTCTTCAGGTGGGGAGATGCGGGTGTCGTCTAGAATGTGCCCTAATATGTATAGCGTTCCCCCTGGCTTTATAATGGAGTAGATATTTTTTCGCATTTTTTCATTTAGGTGCTGTTTGATGGGAAATTTGACGTAATTTCCTAAACTATTAAAATCGTTTTTATCTCACTTCTCACACTTTATTTTTTTAATAGCGCGATTAATATTCCCTCTTTCTACATTGTATTTGGTAAAAATGTTCCAAGATTATTTGCTTAATTTCGAAATAGAGGTTTTCCGAAATGGATGGTGATGAACATATGATGATGGACTGGTGGGGTATCCCATATATGGGTTATATGATGTTAGCTATTTGGGCTGCTTTCATAATTGTAGGTTTTCTTATCTACAAAGATGCGGAACAAAGAAATATGAATGGTGCCTTATGGCTAATTTTAGTGTTTATACCCTGGATTGGAGTAATTTCTGCAGTTGTTTATTTGATCATCAGAGCAACTTATACTGAACAACAAACTCAAGTTCAGAAACCTCCCACAGAATCATACCCTCCTTCTCCAAAGCAACAAAGGGCATTGGAGATGTTAGATGAACGGTATGCTAGTGGTGAAATCACTCGAGAAGAATACTATCTAATGAGAAAAGACATCGAATATGGAAAATAGAAGTAGATTAAGTGATATTGATGATAATAATACTTCTAATCCTCGAATTCCAATCGCAAGTATAGCCATAACAGAACTCCTAGGGAGTGATGTACTTTTCTGAATTTTCAGGTTTATAAAATTATCATTTGAGTTTCAGAATAAAATACTAGAATTACTTTTTAAAGGATAGAACAGAACTATAAATCATGCTTTCTCCCACTAAATCTTCTAGTTTTATTGAATTAGATAAATTTCTTCAAAAATTAGTTGATGATGATAAAGCTCCAGGATTAATTTTCCTTCTATACAAACGGGGGAAAATAGAATTCTTGCAGAAATATGGCTGGCAAGACGTAGAAAATAAAACACCTATAGAATTTGACACAATTTTCAGAATTTACTCAATGACAAAACCAATAATCACTATAGGTTTGATGATGTTATTTGAGGAGGGAAAATTCAAACTAGATGACCCTATAGATAAATTTTTACCGGAATTTAAAGAGATGAGAGTATTTGTTAGAGAAGAAGGTAAAAAAATTATCACAGAAGAATTAGAAAGAGAAATTACCGTTCTTGATCTCTTTACTCATACTTCTGGTATAGGTTATGGTTCTTTTGAAGATGATCCTATAGATAAAATCTATAGTGAAAGAATAAGCTATGATAATAAGAAATCTCTTTCATTGGAGGAAGTAATTAAGATTATCGCTGATATTCCACTTCGATTTCAACCAGGCAAATACTTCAGATATAGCTACAGTACAGATGTTCTTGGTAGGTTAATAGAAGTTTTATCTGGACAATCATTAGATGTATATCTTAAAGAAAAAATCTTTCAACCTTTAGATATGAACAATACTTCGTTTTATGTACCTGAAAATAAGCTCAATAAATTTGCTAAGGTTTATTTATACAATGAAGCAAATCCCCTTCAACTAGTTGATACTCCCAATGTAGTTGAAAGTTTTAGTAAAAATTACAAATATTTCTCTGGGGGAGGTGGTTTGGTATCTACGTTACATGAATATTTCAACTTTACATTATTATTTTCCAATAAAGGGAAATTTAAAGACAAACAATTTTTACACCCCGAAACTATGGATTTAATTACAACAAACTATCTCAAAGACAATAAGACAATAACAGAATATGCATTAACAAAAGATCTCGCTGAAAGTTTGGGGCTTAATGCCTATGGACAAGGATTAGGAATTAGAGTTTTGGTTAAAGAGAATATTACCCCCTCTGCAAGTGGTGAGCACGGATGGGGAGGAGCTGCAATGACATATTATTGGGTAGACCCACTAAATGATGTTATAGGCTTGTATATGTCTCAAGTATTTGCTTCAGCTCTCAACGTACCAGTTGCAGAGAAATTAATGAAGTTAGCATATGAGGGCTTCGAATAAGAATTCAAACAAGAATCCCATTTGCTAAATACATTTCTTTTATTGAATTTTTTATCTTTGCTAGTTCGTATTTTTTACCTAGTCTTCCTCATCCATGTATGTGATTTCGCAAATACGATGTTTGCTTTTGACTAGATCTATTTGAGCATTACTGGTTTCTTCTATCCATTCCTTACAAGTATTGCAGATTCTATCATTAGGGTATCTCCAATAATAGGTTTAATGGGTGCTCCTAAAGGATGGACACTTAATGTCGATGAAGTTCGTCTTTATACAGGTGCTCGTTTTATCGTTCCTATCTGTGGTAGAATGTTCCTTATGCCTGGACTACCTCCCATTCCAGCTGCTAATAAAATGGACCATACAGAAGATGGAAATATAATAGGATTGAACTGATCCTTCATTGCTTTTTTTTATATTTACTTTTTAAAGAATATTACCTTAAAAATATGTTAAATTAAATGAAAGCTTATGGGGGATTGAACTGTACTCTTGAAGTCTCTATTTTTTTTCCAACAACATTTGGATTCAGAGAACCAAGGTTATATTTCGATGCTTCAACTAGATGTTGAATATTTCCAGGATCAAATCCCATAATCTTAGCCATAATAGCATCTGTTGACACAGGGTTAGTACCAATTATGAACCTGTTTATACTTCTCGATTTTGGTCCATTCCACCCTTCAAGACCCACTCTAGCATCAACAATACAAAGATTAGGTTGAATAAATCTGTTTAAGTCAACAATTACGTCATCAATGTTTGGATGATAAAATGATTGATCCTTTCTTGGTAGTAGACCAAATAGATTCTTTATTGAACCTGTTATAAAAGTCAAATTATGTGTTTTTGCAACAGCTAGAGAAATGAAAAACTTTGTATTAACAAGTATGTCAGGTAGCTTTGGTTTCTTGAAGTAATTTCCTTCAAATTCAGTTTCAACTGTTGGGGAATGACTAAGATTTATTAACGATACATCAAAATCTGATTTCTGCATCTTTGTTTCTAAGTTTCTATAACCAAATTTATCAAAAGCTTCATCAGCAAACTTGCTCATACTGTCTGATTCTACGATTTTAATTGATAGATTTTGGTTTTCTTTAAGAATTATTTTTACTAAATTTTCAACTATTTGAACATCATTAACTGAAAAACCAGTCTTATCTTCCAGTGTACAAATATTTGGTTTTATTATTACTGGTGATCTCAGACTCTTAAAACCATTAATTAGTCTTATACCTTTTTCTAGAGTCTTCTCAATGTTGTTCTCATATTTCACCAGAGCTACAGAATCCAGCATCAATTACTGGTATCTACTTATCTTATATAACAAATTCGCTCTTTATTTATTTTCCAAAAAAGTAATTATTCAAGTAATTTTCATATTCTGAAAGAAAGAGTTTTAAGAGTCTTAACATTCTTGGTTTTGTTATGCTAAATCTACATAGAAGAGACACTCCAGTATTAGATTTTCTCAATGAGTGCAATAAGAGTTCCCTTCCTAAGAAAATTCTTGATTGTGGTGCTGGTGGTGGTTCTCCTCCTCTTGTAATTTTCCATGGAGAAGGATATGAAACTCATGGTATAGAAATTTTAGATAGTCAAATAGAAAGAGCGGAGGAATTTGCTAGAAAGAATGATATGGAATTCAATATAATTAAAGGAGATATGAGAGAGTTACCCTATGAAGACGAATCCTTCAGTTTTGTTTTTAGTCACCATACAATCTTCCACATGAGCAAGAAGGAGGTAGGTAAAGCAATAAGAGAGATGAAAAGAGTGTTAGTGCCTAGTGGTTTAATCTTCATCAATTTTCCTTCATATGATTGTGTAGGGTATGGCGAAGGAAAGGAATTAGAGAAGGGAGAATTCTTACAAATGGAATTTGGTGAAGAAGTCCTTCATTCGTATTATGAAGATAGGGAAGCGGATATGTATTTTGAGAATTTTGATTTTATTTCCATAAGAAAATGGGTTTTACTAAAAAACGAAGGGTGGGTAGATAATATGGGAATGATTGAGTACATTGCTAAGAAAAAAATATCATAGAAGCTTTTTTCTTCTTTTTATGATTCTCTCTCTTTGTTGAGAAATTTAAGATTTTGCTTTTTCCCTTCTTCTGGACCTCTAAAGTATGACACGAATACTGCTAGTATTCCTATTCCAACAAAAATAGCAAACATGATTCTCATAGCAGGGATGTAATTTATTGGATCCTTAGCTGGTAATCCATTATTTCTCGCAAAAGCGTTCCTTAACATGAAGAATATTGCGGTGGATAATGCCGTTCCTAAACTGAATCCAACCTGTGTTGATAGATTCATAAGCCCACCTGCAACTCCTAATTTATCTTTTGGAGCGGCTGACATGATCGAATTGGAATTTGGTGAGATAAAGGCTCCAAGTGATATCCCTAGAATAAATGCTCCTACCATAAGGAACCAGTATGGAGTATCCTCTTTGAGAAAAATTGATAATAACATTAAATCAACAGTGATTCCAATCATACCAAGGGAAGCTATGAGTCTTGGATCTATTTTATCAGAAAGTTTCCCAGAAAATGGCCCAGTAATTGCCATTCCAACAGGTGCTCCTAGAATAATAACTCCTATATTTATAACATTCAAATTTTGTATCTCTCTCAAATAAAAGGGAAGTTGGTAAAAAATAACATTCAGACTTTGATAAGCTAAAATAGCAGCTAGAATACCAAAAGCGAATCTTCTGTTCTTGAACATTTTAAGATCTATTATTGGTTTTTTCACTTTTCTTTCCCAAAGTATGAATATAACACATAATACAATGCTCGTAGCTATTCCTATTCCTCCCCATAATTCTGGGTTTGGTATATTTTGATCGACAAAAACTGTTAGACTGAAAACTAATAAAGTTAGAAACAACATAAGACTAACTGAACCAATCACATCTGCTTCTCTTCTTTCTACCTGTAATGGAGGTGTTTTAGGAATAGCGAATTGCACATAAATGAATCCAATAATCCCTAGTGGAATATTTATGTAGAATATACTAGGCCAACCGAATCTATCTGTTAACAATCCCCCTATTATTGGACCTATTGTGATTCCTGCAGCTATAATTAATGCGTTCAATCCTAATGCCATCCCTCTATTCTCCTTATTCGTAAACCTAGTAATTATTGCTGTTCCATTAGCCATCCCACAACAAGCTCCTAATGCTTGTAAAATTCTTGCTAAAACTAACCAAATCAATGTCGGTGACAGTGCACATAAAAGCGAACCTATAGTAAAAATTACTGTTCCGATTTGCAAAATAATCTTATTGCTAAACCTATCTCCTAAATCACCTGCTATTGCAGTAAACCCAATTAAGGTTAGAAGATAAGCTAAAATTACCCATTGGGCAATATTCTGTTCCACTGCTAGGTCATCAGCTATTACTGGAAGGGAAACATTGGTGATAGTACCATCAATTGATGCTATGAAAATACCAACTCCAACCGAGGAAATTAAAACAGCAATACTCACCTCTTTGGTTGATGGAGCTTTGTCAGACTCTTGGAGTTCTGATGGTATGGTTTCTTCTTCCATATTAGTAGAGGAATCCGAGACTTCATTTTTCATAGCAAGCAGCATATCTCAAATTAACTGAAATAAAAAGTTTTGGAGAGTATCAATAGGAATTTTTTGCAAAATTATTTTTCACTTTTTTCCTCTTCAGTTTCGTATGTTATTTCACAAATTCTATGCTTGCTTTTTGTTAGATTAACTTTAACTTGACTCGATTTCTTCAACCATTTTTCGCAAGTGTTGCAGATTATCTCATCTGGGTATCTCCAATAATTACAAACTACAAGGAATTTTGTTTCATCAAAAAAGAAATCTGAGATGAACGGTGCTTTGTTAAATAATTGAATCAATTTAATCATTGGATCTAAATCTTGATAAATTTGATCTCCAATATCTTGCTTAATAAGATCGATTGTTTCTTTCCTATCATTGATTCCCATCTCTCGAATTGTTTGATCTTCTCTATAGGAGATTGTTTCTCTATTCACTCCTCTTGGTGCAATTTGAAATATGCAATCTTGTACATAACTGTATTCTCCTGCACATCTTATTTCATTACTAACTATTGGTTCATCTAGGATTTGACTAAAGATAGCTTCTAACATTCCCTCTACATATGCACAAGCTTTTGTGGCTATTACACCTAGAGAATCTGTCCAAATAGAGTTTTTGAGAGAAACAGTTGCAACTTTTTCATCAGGATCAAAGTGCAGTATATTGATGACTCCCCATCTATTTACTATAGGTGATCTTAATATTGCATCCAAGTAAGTTCTTGATGAATCAGAATGTTCAGGTTTTAGTCTAGACAAAATTGCTTTTCCAGCTTCATAACCTATTTTTCCTAATATTTGAGAAATCGCATCTTTTCTCCCTTCGAATTGACCGTAGAAAAGCTCTTGAAAGATGTTGAGTGCATTGTCTCTTGAAGAGCTTAAACAATTATCAACTTCAGGAAAATCATCTAGAATGGGTTTGGAGTAAGTGATAATTATGAACATTTCAGAAAGTTCGATTAGTTTACTGATAGTTTTTGACATCTCTTCTTCTAATGAAGAAATAGTTAGATATTCCGTTATAGTTGGATCAAAGATAACAAAGGAAAGCATAAATTGTTCTGCCCCTCCGCGAGCTAGGGGATTAGGTATAGAGAAAAACATGCTTGAATATACAACATTAGCCATTGCGTTGACAAAAGCTCTATGCTCTTCCAAGAAATTGAAATCCATTAATCTAGTTAAGGAAGCAGTTATTCTTTCATCTTGTATTTCTGCAACATTAAACAATAATCTAGGTCCCAATCTTTGATCAAAGTGAAATAGCATCACATTAATTCTGTTTCTAAGGTCTACTCTTTCAGCCATCTATCATCATCTTTTGAGATGCATAAAGATACCCTAAGCAGAAGGAAGGGTTAATTTCTGCTGTTCGTATAACATCAGTTGCCTGAATAAGATCGTCGTATTCATCCTTATTTTTAAGATATTGATAGAGTATATTTGAGCCTATTCCAGTTAGAATAATCCCTTTGAGTTCATTCTCAAATAACTTTCTTCTAATATTCTGATTTATCTCCTCTAGAAGCTTTGTTTTGAGTAAATGTGCAATCTTAATTAGCTCATAATCATCGAAGGAATCATCAGTGATACGTAACATATTTTTGAGTCTATTTAATGAATCTTCCTTGAATTTAGCTTTCTTATCAGAAGTGTCAACAATATAATCTGAGATATTTAGATCTTCAGTTATCAGAAAAATATCAGCAGTTTGAGAATAAGCTTCAAACGGTAAATTGTAAATGTATCCATCATATTCAAGATTTGGTTGAATAAATGCTGCATTGGTCTCTAGTAGACCATAATAAAGTAATTCGTTGTTCTTGATTCTATCATAATCGGAAAGTGATTGAGAGAGAATTTTTTCCTCTTTAATTGGAATGAAACTTGTTGTCTTAGTTGAAAAATCTACGATTAATGCATCTTTCTTGATTAGCTTCCAGATACCCATACCAAGAGCTTTCCATCCTGCAGATACTATTTTATGTGGAACTCTTAATGCTGCTTCTACTGTAATGAAATTACCGTCAATTGTATAACAAACTAAGTTTGTTGGTAGAATAAATTTTGTTGCAGAATCGAGTATATACTCAACAGTTTCTTTTGGTGAAGAGAAAAACGAACTAGTTATTGTTAAGATGAACTTTCTTATATTATAATCTGCATAAGAGCGAAGCAGCGTTTTCAGCGTGCCTTCTAATTCAGATCCTCTAGTTCTTAATGGAAGATAAAAACGTTCAAATCTCAAAGGTTCTTCTGGATGAGAAGGATCTATTACAACAATGTTCTGAATAGTGGCTCCGAATTCCAATACAGCAATATTGCCTTTTGTTATTGAAAAATTATCTGTCCTCTTAAGTGCCATTAATTATTTCTCTATTGAATTTCATTAATAAGAATTGAGATACTTTCCCTACCTTCGTCTAAATCCAGTGCCTTCTGGTTCTTCTTCCTCTTCTTCTTCAAGTTTCTTTGATTTCTTTGCTGTTGCTAATTTAACTTGTTTCTTAGCAAGTTCTGGGTAGTCTTCGGAAAGGTTTGTGATAAGCTTAGCTTTTGGGTAGATGTTCTGTATATGAACACATATTTCAGCTAAATCATCATTTTCTATATATCCACCAATGAAATGTTCTTTTCCGCTCTTAAGAGAGACTACAAGCATAGCTTTCTTTTTGTGTTTCCAGAGATCTAAAGAGATTTTTCGAGGAATTTTTGATAATCCATACTTCCTTATCTCCCTAAGAGTAATCTCATCTTTCTTCAAACGCAAACCTGTTGTTAAAAGGGGTGATGATCTATATTTAAGCACATCTCCTCTGATCTCAACGTAATCTCTTACATAAGATAGTTCATGGAATACTCTTACTGAAAAAAGAAGTAGGGGAAGAACAGTAACTACAATACTAGTAGCTAAAATAACAAGATCCTCAGGTCTTTCTCTTATATCAAAGAAATAAATACTTGCTAACATAACTAAACTAAAACATAAATTTAGGATGAAATCTTTCCAACCAAATCTTGTTGGTTTCTTTGAAATTACAGCTGGTTTCTGTTCTTCATCATTCATATAATACACCTATTTTCTAAGACTTTTAAATACGTTTGAAATAGCATCAATGGATTTATCTGAAGCTGTTATAGGAATAACACAACCAGGTGCTATTATTATTCTTCTCTCATTTTTCTCTGAGATCTTAATAGCATTTTGGATATTTCTGACAATATTTGGAACATCTCCATCAACAAGTGTCTGAGTTTCATCAATCCCTGCAAATAATCCTTTATCAAACATTTCTGCTGCTTCACTCATCGATGGCCATGTTAGTTGGTCATGCCAATTTAGTGCATCAACATTAAGCTGTTCTGAAGCTTCTCTGAATTTTATTTCCTGACCATGAACATGCAGAACAATAAATTCAGCTTTTTTCTTGAGTTGATTTATAAGTTTCTTAAGAAAAGAAATTTCAAACTTTCCAACTTCATCCCAATTTAGTTCTGTCTTTCTTAGATGTTGCGATGCAAGAAAAATACCTTCTGCTCCTTCATCTAATGAAGAGAGAGCAAATTCTACCATAGTGTCTTGAAGAGTATGTAAAGCATCAATCATTGTATCAGGTTTTTCTCGAAGATTTTTTACAAGCTTTCTATCCATTTTTGATGCAACCATCAAAGGAGAAAAAACAGTCATCATTTTTGGAAGAAATTCAAGTTCCTTATGAATCAGTTTTACTGATTGTAATTGCATTCCAAATTCACCCTCACTAGTGTCTACTGGTTCCAAAGCCTCCCAATCTTGAAGGGTTTTTATTGAGCATTCTTTGCATCTAGTGCTTCCAGTAATAGAATCATATTCTTCATCAACTTTGCATCCAAAATCAACAACAGGATAACGGCCATGGGGTGATATTTTCATCAAATCAAAGTCATGACGATGATAAAATTTTACATGAGTTTCTGCTAATTTAATCGGATCTCTATCATCGTAAGGAAAATGTTTCCATAAACTAAACAAAGTACGCTCAGAATTCTGACCTTTCAATGTGTCCAATAGAATATCCAACTTTTCCATAAGTCCCCTTTGTTCTAAATATTATCAAGATTGTGGTATTGAAATTTGTAAATTAATAACAAGAAAAACCTAGCCAATCGAATAACTTAAAAACAAGAATATAAACCCAAAACCGAGAGTAATGTCAGCAGAACGCAAAGTTGTTAGGAAGAAGAAGAAGTTTGGTTTAGTTGTCGAATTCATCCCAGTAATCAGGGATCTCACTCCTGATGACGACACAAGGAAGAAAATTGATGATGAAATAAAAAGAGCTAAAGGCATCACTCCATCGTATCTTGCTGACAGATATAATATCCGAGTAAGCACTGCAAAAAAGATACTTCAAGAAGCTGAAGCTAATAATATTATTAAAAAAATCATCACTTCAAGAAGAACCAAAGTATACTCTGCAACAGCTGAATAATATCATTATATTTCTTTTCATTTGTATTAACTATAGAACTCTGTAGGGAATGGAGCATCAGTTATACCACTTTCTGTAACGTAAAATAATGCTTCTCTTTCAGGCATTCTAGAACTATCAAAAAGTCTTGCTATTCTTGAACTTCCTCTTGATTTTCGTAAGAATAACCTCTGTTGAGGTCTATGAGCCCATGCAAATCCTAATGCTGGTTCCTCTGGACTTCCAAATAGAAACTCTTCAACATTAGCAATAATTTGATTTGTGACTACAACTGCTATATCGTGTTTTACTGCGAGTGCTATTAATTGTCCTGCGATTTGCATTATTCGTTGTTGTCTTTCAACAAGACGACCTTTTCCAATGTATTCGGAACGAAAATGAGATGCAAAAGAATCTACAACAAGTAATTTGATATTCTTCTCGGGAATTGTATCATTTAGCTGTTCGACTATACTGAAGAGATGATTTGTATTTAGTGCTGAGCCAATGTAAATATTATTTAGAATATTCTCAACGTCCAATTCTCTGTAACTTGCCATCTCAACAATTCTTCTTGGTGAAAATGTCCTTTCTGTGTCAATGAAGAACGCATTGCCGTCTAATCCTCCTTCCTCTTTAGGCAATTGAACGTTGATACAAAGCTGGAAACATAGTTGAGTTTTTCCAGATCCAAATCCTCCTGCAAGTTCAGTTATTTCTTGTGTCCAGATTCCTCCCCCTAAGATGCCATCTAGCTCATTTGAAGTAGTAGTAATTTTTCCTCTCTTACTTTCCAATTCTAGGAATTTAAGTGCTGTAAGAGGTTGAACTCCTAGAGCGTTTTGAGCTTTCTGAATAATATCCATGGCTTCCTTTTCTTTGATTTCAACTTTGGGGATAATATCATCTGATGTGGAAATAGCTAAACTCTCAATTGTGAAACCAGCTTTTACTAATTTGTCAATAATATCCTTTTTAATTCCTTCAATTTGCATTTTTATAGTTGATTTTATGTTTACACTGCTCATAAATCTTTTGTCTCATTGATAGAATCTATTGCAAATGAAATTGTTCGATAGATACTAATATTTTTATATCAACTATTTGAGTGAATTTTGGTTAACTGATCAATTCTGGATTCAGTTAAATTTTAATATAAAACATATTGATGAGCGTGTGTAGTATGAAAAAAATAACAGAAGGAGTTTGTTACATAGGTGTAAATGATTTAGAAACAGAACTATTTGAAGGATTGTGGCCTATTCCTGAAGGTGTAAGTTACAACAGTTATATAGTGCAAGGGAAAAAAACTGCTATAATTGATACAGTAAAAATTCCCTTCGTTGATGAATTTCTGAATAATGTTGCAAAAGTTACATCTTATGATAAAATTGATTATATTATATTAAATCATCTTGAACCAGATCATAGTGGTTCGCTTTTAAGATTACTAGAAAAAGCTCCACAAGCAGTTGTTGTGTGCTCAAAGAAAGCTAAAGATATGGCAGATTATCTCTACAAGATAACCGAGAATATTATCGTTGTAGGTGAAGGAGATAAGCTTGATTTAGGAGGTAGGGAATTGGTTTTCTATATGGATCCTTTAGTCCATTGGCCAGAAACTATGATAACATACGATTCCAAAGATCAGATTCTTTTCTCTTGTGATGCATTTGGTTCGTACAAAGCTTTAGATGTTGGGATTTTTGATGATGAAGTAAATCCTGATGAATATTATGAAGAAACAATTAGATACTTCAGTAATATTGTAGCGAAATATGTTAAATACGTACAGAAAGCTATGGATAAATTATCAGGACTCCAAATAAAAATAATAGCTCCTGCTCACGGAATAGTCTGGAGAAAAGATCCTAAAAGAATTATCGATCTTTATGTCGACCTGTCAGCAAGAAAAGCAAAACCTGGTGTTGTAGTTATTTGGGGATCCATGTACGGAAATACTAAGAAGGTTGTAGAATATGTTGTTGAAGGAGTAAAGGAAGCAGGAGTACCGGTTACTGTTTTAGAATTCTCAAGACACCATTTAAGCTATCTACTGAAAGAATCATGGAAAAATAAAGCAGTTATTTTAGGAATACCAACATATGATGGCGGACCTTTCTTAGGTGCATCATACTATCTTCATCTTATGAAGAGGAAAAACCTCAGAGATAGAATAGTTGGTTTCTTTGGCTCCTCTATGTGGAGTGGAAGAGCTTTACAACAAGCTGCAGAGCAATTAAAAGAACTAGATTGGGAAGTAATAGAACCACTTCTTGAATTTAGAGGATCAGCTACTAAGGAAGTATTAATGCAAGCTAAAGAACTTGCGAAAAAAATAGCTCTTATGACAAAAGAATAGAGACATTTTTCTCTATCTCTTTTTCAAATAACTTCCATCTTCTACAGAAGAATTAGGCATTTTTGCATTACAAAAACCTCTGAAAACTCTAAAAACAATAAAAATAGCCAATTTTAGGGAATAATGGAAAAGATTTTTTAAGACATAAGCTTAGATACAAAACAGATATGTCGTACACTCCACAAAAGCTCAAATCAGAAGGTACACTAGAACTCACTCCTGAAATAGTGGATGTTATTGTGGATGGCATTAAAGATGGGAATAAAAAAGTGAGGGAAGCAGCTTATTCAACATGGGTTGCTATAGTGGAGCTTGAATCAAACAAAGTGACAAGTGATATGATAGATAAGATTGCTAAAGCACTCAAAACCTATGATAGAACTTATCGATAAGAAAGGTGTTTTTTGTTGAGTACTAAGAAAGAGAAGAAAGATAAGCAATTTTCATTATTTTCACATAAAGTCTCAAGGATGTTTGAACCTCCTAAGAAATTCGTTGAACCATATATTAAATCAGGTCAAGTGGTTGCTGATCTTGGTTGTGGTCCGGGTTATTATTCATTCCATATGGCTAATATCCTTGGATCTGAAGGTAAAGTCTACTCTGTTGATTCAGATGAAAGAGTAATCAAAGCTTTGAAAGACAAAGCTGAAAAAAAAGGATACAAGAACATTGAAGCACATGCTTCTTCAGCTTCTAATTTAAGTTTTATAAAAAATGAATCAGTAGATTTCATTTTTGCTAATGGGCTGTTGTGTTGTGTAGCTCCCCTTGAAATTGATGCAGCAATTAGTGAAATAAAACGAATTCTAAAACCTGACGGATTAGCATTTCTTAGTGCAGCTAAAGGCTTCGGAAGTTATATGGAGAAAGAGAAGTGGGAAGAAATCTTAAGGGGATTTAAAGTCCATAAAAGAGAAGACAAGTTTTCTAATAGATTAGCTGAAGTATCTCTAAAATAACAGTAATTACTTGAGTGTTATTAGTCGTATAGAATTTCAGTCTTCTAAAAGCTCCATGCATTTTAGATCTTCTATAGTGTTAAATGATCTTTCTAATGCATCCCACCAAAGCCCTGGCGAATTATCAAGATTCCACCACAAAACTACGCGATAAAGATTCAAAAATGCGCATAATCTATAATCATCCCAACAATCATCCCAACTATAGTTTTTTACTCCATACTTTAGAAGATTATTATGATATCGCTTGACTAATTCTGTTTCCATCATAGTTCTTCTGTCAGAATACCACCAAAGCCCAATCATAAATACTAGATCTTTACAACCCATTCCAAGAGACCAACCCTGCCAATCTATTAATTTCACTTTATTTTGTTCTTTTTTGGTATCTTTTGGATAAAAAAAGTGATGAATATGAGCATCACAGTTAAGTAGCGTTATGTTATTTCTCTTAATCCGATCATATGCGATTTGAGGGAATAATGAAAATACTATTCTGAATAGTTCTTTTCGTTCATCGCTAATTCGATCTCCTAAGAACTTTAACATTCGATTCAAGATATCTTCTTCCGTCTCGTATTTTGGTGGAATTGAAAGAATACAAAATTCATTTTCATGTGAAGAAGATTCTCTGAAATTACTAAAAAAATAAGAATGTTGGGAGATTTCTGTTAATCTTTTGTGATCCCACCAGTAAGCATGAAATTCTGCTAGACAATCTATAGCTCTTTCATAATATCGTTTTAAGGGAGGTAAAGGCCAATTTGTCATTTTATATTCATTATGAGTTGTAGATAAATCTTCAAGTATAATATGAGACTGTCCCGTTTCTTCCGAAAATTTAGCATCATAGCAAATTGGAATTAATATCCCACTTAACTGTCCAGCAACGAGATTGTAAAATTCTACTTCTTTCTTATTAAAGAATTGACTATGTTTAGCTTTGGGAGAGGCTGTTTTTATAATCACTCTTGAGGATACAGATTCCATTAGATTGTCTTCAGAAAAGGTTAACTCCAAGGCATTTACTCTAGAAGAAAAGGCATCAAGTGAATTTCTAGTTATTGTCGTAACTTTTCCTTTGTTGAGGAAACCATTATCTTTGAAGATATCTGTTAACCATTCAGGTGTTAACTGCTCTATGTCTGTTATTACTTCTCTCTCTTTCATTTATCTATCAAATGATTCAATATGTAAAACAATTAATAATTGTTTCCTTGAAAAAACAAAAAAATTGGTAAATAAAATAAAAGAGAAAAATGAAATGGATTTAGTAATCCTCGTCCATTCCGCCTGGACCACCTGGAGGCATTCCACCACCAGATAGCTCTTTTGCGGCAATAACATCATCTATTCTTAGGATCATTTCAGCAGCTTCAGCAGCACTACTTATTGCTTGATTCTTTACTGAAATGGGTTCCCATACATTGAGTTTTGCCATATCATCAACTTTAGCAGCAAAAGGATTAACACCATAAACATGACCATTCTTTGCATGTTGAACATGAAGTTCGGAAAGAACATCAATTGGATCTAAACCAGCATTTTCTGCTAGAGTTCTGGGGATTATTTCCATGGCTTTAGCAAACTTCTCGATTGCTAATTGAATTTTGCTTGTATGACCCATAGCAAATTCGTTGAGTTTATGGCTAATACGAATTTCTGGGGCACCACCACCTGGAACAACCTTTTTGTCATGAATCACTTGACGAACAACACACAAAGCATCATGAATTGCACGTTCTGCTTCATTAACAATCATCTCTGTTCCACCTCGAATTACAATAGAAACTGCTTTAGGATTGTCGCATCCAGTAACGAAGATCATCTTATCATTACCAATAGATTTCTCTTGAGCAATTTTTGCTTTTCCTAAGAATTCACCGAGATCATCTAAACTTGTGGTGATTTTAGCTCCTGTTGCTTTGGCTAGTTTTTCCATATCGCTTTTCTTTATCCTTCGAACAGCTGAAATTCCTTTCTTAGCTAGATAATGTTGCACAATATCATCAATTCCTTTTTGGCAAAGGACAACATTGGCACCAGATTCGACTATCTTATCTGCCATTTCTTTTAACATTTCATGTTCGTTGTCTAAGAATGCTTGAATTTGATCTGGACTTGTAATATTGATTTTTGCGTCAATCTCTGTTTTGCTTAGCTCAAGTCCTTTATCTATGAGTAAGAGTTTAGCATTTTCAACTTTCTTTGGCATATCTGTATGAACGAATTCTTTATCCAAAATTATTCCATCAATTAATTGTGTATCTACTAAGCTTCCACCCTTCTTCTTTTGAATTTGAATATTATCAATATCAGCGAACATTTCTCCATCTTTTTCTTCTGTTACAGCTTTAACGGCTTCGACTGCTATGTTTGACATAGCCTCTTTTTCACCACTAATTATTTTAGAAGACATGGAGGTTTGTGAAACAAACCTGAGTGTTTCTTCATCATCAAATGTGACTTCTTTTGACATATCTTTCAAAATTTCTTCCGATTTAAATCGAGCTAATCTATACCCCTCAACAATCAAGCTTGGATGTATATCCATATCCAATAATTCTTCCGCTTGTTTAAGTAATTCTCCTGCTATTACAACAACAGTTGTTGTTCCATCACCAGTTTCTTGATCCTGTGTTTTAGCAAGATCAATAACAAACTTAGCAGCTGGGTGACCAACTTCTATTTCTTTTAGAATTGTTGCACCATCATTTGTGACAGTAGTATCACCAAAATTGTCAATTAACATTTTATCCATTCCTTTTGGACCTAAAGCTGAACGAATTGCTTCAGATACTGCTCTAGCTGCTGTTATGTTATTTCTTTGAGCATCTTTACCTCGAGTTCTATCTGTTCCTTCCTTTAATATATAAACAGGTTGACCATACATTTTTACTACCTCAAATATTTACTTGAGTAATTTAATTTCGTTTTTAGGTGTTATTCTCTGTTATATATATTTTACGATTTGCAAAAAAAAAATCAATACATATTTTTCATTCCTTAAAACTTTGAAGAATCTACATATATTTCGATTCTGTTTTGTATTGCGGATATCTGATTCAGAATGTTTTTAAAAGTGTAAACCTAGTATGTATTGGGGTTATTCTGGCGATTCTTCACACATTGATATGAATCAACAGAAAAAGTGAATCAATTTGTTGAGGCCAAACTATGAAACTGATTGGACTCTGTCCTCTAGAGATCTAACTGTCTCTGTTGCTGGATTAGATGGGGTAGGGAAGACTCTAATTATTAACAAGCTTCTCCATGAAGAGATTCATGAAACCTATTCAACTTTTGGAATTAATCAGGAAATTATAAAAATCGATGGTCTCAGACTTGGTTTGACAGATTTAGGAGGACAAGAACCTTTTAGAAAATCCCTATGGGAAAGTTATATTTCTAAATCTGATGCTTTGATTTATGTTGTTGATGCAACCAAAGAAGAAAGAATAGATGAATCAAAAACTTGGTTTGTTAGATCATTAAAATGGGTGAAGAAAAAATCACCCGTTTTAGTTTTGATAAACACATGGGATAGATCCGTTGACAGAAAAACCATACAATCCATACAAAAAATCTTTCAAACAATCGGTAACAGAAATGAAATAGATTGCTTTGCTATATCACCTATAACAGGAAAAAATATTAAGAAAACAGTGGATTGGTTAGCAAATACAATTATTGAGAATTTAATTCACGTAGGAATTTCTGTTGATTACTTTGTTGCATATATTAAGACTGAACAAGGAATTGTTGAAGCAAGAATCAGAACACCAGATCCCAATTTAGTAGACAAAGGTCTATTTCCTGTCATTCGGTACAAATTCGCTGAAAATGATGTATCTATTCTAGAGTATATGAGACTTAAAGGTAGGCAAATTGTTATGGCAGCTGATAGTCAAACATCTTGCTGGTTGGTCACAACTGAAAGCAAAGATTTCAAAGGAACCAACTTACTCATGAAGCTACTTACTGAATTTGTAAAAGAAATCCATGGATTAAGAACTAGAAAGGGAAAACATCTTTCAGAGTCAGATTTAACAAGTTACCTCATCAAATATATGATTGACAAACAATCCTTCTGGTCAATAAAAGAGCAACCTATGTTTGAAATCTCAATAGTTGATGACTATTTTTAGGATTTTTTATTTTTAAAGAAAATTACACTTGAACAATAGTGTTAAATATTTTTCATTTTTCTTTAACTTGATTTAATAATGGATTCAGAGCTGAAAGAAATACTTAAGGGAATCAAAGGTTTTAGAGATTTTTA
Organism: Candidatus Heimdallarchaeota archaeon; assembly: GCA_023270155.1. Taxonomy (GTDB): domain Archaea; phylum Asgardarchaeota; class Heimdallarchaeia; order Heimdallarchaeales; family Heimdallarchaeaceae; genus UBA460. The sequence continues at coordinate 23,728 of JAGLTB010000137.1, forward strand.
TCCTGAAGATTATGCTGAATATAAAGTCATTTTTGATGCAATGCATTCAGTTACCCATAGGTTTGGTTATGAAGAATACGAATGTCCTACAGTTGAATTTGCGAAACTAATAGAGTATAAATCTGGTCAAGAGTTAATTGATGAAACTTATCGTCTCTTCGATAGAGAAAACAGAAAATTGGTTCTGCGTCCTGAACTAACTCCATCTTTAGCTAGACTTGTAGTAAATCAACATCAAAGATATCCCAAACCAATGAGATGGTATAGCATTCCTAGAGTTTTCAGAGATGAAACACCACAAAGAGGTAGAGTCAAGGAACATTATCAGTTTAATGCAGATATCATAGGTATAGATCACCCAGCTGCAGATGCAGAGATAATCGCACTTTCAGTGAATATCATCAAAACTGCAGGATTAAAAGATGGAGAATTTATTTGTGTAATTAATAGTAGAGAACTTCTCCAGGGTTTCATTGAATACATAAAAGCACCCAACTATGTTGATGTCATCAGAGTTGTAGATGCTAGAGCAAAACATCTTCAGACTACACTCGAGAAGAAAATTAAAAAAGCTATCCAAGTTGAGACAGGAAAGAATCCAAAGAAAACAGAAGTTACTGATTTTGCTCTTAAATTGCGCACAATCTGGCAACAGGATCCTGAAATAAAGGAACAATATTCAGAAATAAGAAAGCAGTCAATTCTATCTAAATATCTAGATCAACTTAATTCAATTGAAGAAGATGGTTTAAAAGCTGCATTGTTGGAAATTGGTTTAACATCAGAACAAGCAGCTAAGCTTTATACATTCGTCACAATACGAGGAAAACCAAAAGATGTACTTCTCAGGTTAAAGGAACTAGATATTGGTGAAAAATCAGAGAAAGCACTTAAGAATCTGGATGAATTAGCTTATTTTCTTGAGTTGTTTAACGTTATAAATAATTGTGAATTTGATACATCTATAGCTAGAGGATTGGATTACTATACTGGAATCGTGTATGAATTCTTTGACAGAACAGGATATGTTGTCAGGGCTATAGCAGGTGGAGGAAGATACGATAGATTAGTTGAAAGCTTTGGTGGAGGATTAATTCCTGCTACAGGAATAGGTATGGGTGAGACGGTTTTACACTCAATACTAAAACATCTTGGTAGATTTGAGAAATATTCTTCACCAGCAAAAATCTACGTAGCTCCAATTTCAAAAGATATCCTAACTGAAACCGCTGAAATCGCAAATAAACTCCGAAATGACTATTCAGTACTTTTCAATCCTTTAAACTGGAATCTTAGTAGACAATTAGAAGATGCTAGTAGCAGAAATGTTCCTCTAATGGTAATAGTAGGGAAAAGAGATTTGGCAGAAAACAATGTTACAATAAGAGATCTAAAGACTGGTGATCAAAAAACAATCTCCATTTCTAAACTAAAGAATGAAATAAAGAAGCAGCTGAAAGAGTAATTTGTTTTTAAAGAAATGAATCAAAACAGATTTATTTCCTCATTTTATTTCAGAATTAATGACTGTAGCTCCTCATAATTACCTTAAGTCAATTAAACCACAAATCCTAGCCCGAAAAATAAAAGAGAAAGAAAACTATGAAGAAATTCTAGCTCAATTAGGATTGGATAAAAAACTATCCAAGAATAGTTTCGTAGAGTATTTATTGGTGGAAAGTAAAAAATTACTTAATAAAGAACAACGAAATGAAGCTCTTATTGTTCTGCGTTCAGTAAAAGCGATTTTACCTCAAGTTCCAGTAAAATATCACGCAGAATTTTATCTGAGATTAGCTGATTCATTTCTTTTGTCAAATGATTATGAAGGCGCAGAAAAAGCTGCTACCAAATCTGAAACTATAGCTTCCGAGCTGAAAGATACAAATTTGAGTATTAGAGTCTTCAATCTATTGTTTATTATTAACAGGACAATTGGCAAGGACAAATCTATAGAATATTTACAGAAATCAAAAGAATTGTCGGAAAAACATAATATCTACGAAAATACAGTGTTCTGTGACATCAATTTTGGATTATTACATTACTTCAAAAAAGAGCATAACAAAGCTGCTGAATATTGTAAGAATGTTATAGAGATAATTTCTGAAAAACCTTATCCTAATGAGAGACTCCTCATGCCAACTGATTACTTTCTTCAAGTTTTTTCTGAAAATCCAGTGTTAGTCGTTTCACCAAAATATAAGGACACAGTACTTAAAGGTGTTTCAGTTGTTATTAGAGCTTTGAAGCAATTATCAAATGATTATGAGGCAACACGTCGTCTCTCAATCTTGGCAAGTTTTCTGAAATTGTCAGATGCTTTAGTTGATAATTCTATGAACAAAATTGTGGAGTATATTGAAAGCTTGAATGTAAACAAAAAATCTCCTTTTTATTCAGCATTGGGTAGAGGCATTGGTGATTACAAAGATTTTCAATATGCTTTAATGTATTTTGAAAAAGCTCTTGAATTTGTAAATTACATAAAGGATGAGGAACAAAGAAAAATAAGGAAAGGACTAGCCTATATCCTTTCAAGTTCAATAGGAGTCTCAATGCTTTATGATTTAGATTCTTCTCCTCAAACCTCGCAAAACTTAAAGAATCTAGCAATAAAAACCAATTCAAAGAATCTTTTAAGTGAAAAAAAAGAAACCACGGTATCCTTTAAAAATGCTGTAAGTGATTCAGATGCAGCATTTTCCATAAAACGAAAATATGTAGCTAGCAATCTTTTAGAGATTCTAAAAGAGAAGTATGAAATTCAAAAGAACATTACTGCTTTCACTTTTCAGAGAAGTAATAAAGAACTGATAAATAACTTGGAAATATTCTGTATAAATACTCTGACCCAGGATGATGAAGTTCAATCTCTTCTTTTAGCTGGAACTACAATGGATGAGAAAAACATCAAAAGAGGTAAAAAGATTTTTTCTGGATATCAAATTCTTGGACATATTGTTCCAAAAACAATTCAAAAAGAGAAACACTTAGAAGATTTTGACATGAGATTCCTTTTTGATTTAATAAGAGCACCTCAGAAGTTTAAAGAAATCGAATTTTTAGTTCCAAGTGACGACGTTGAAATAACTTATACTCCGTTTTATAGAAGTAAATGAAATTTATCCTAACATAGCAAAAATGGATTTCTTGATCTCACCTATTCTTTCAGGGGAGTATTCAGCTTGTCTCATGTGTTCAACAGCTTTATACATATAATCTCTTGCCTTAGGTTTCTTTCCCATTTTGAAATAAGCTCTACCAATCAAGATGAACAGGGTGATGATGTTATCATCATCCTTCTGTTTAGAATAATAGTTAAGAGCCTCAGAAAGTACTTTTAGAGCATCATTAAATTTACTTTGAGATAATAATAGTTGTCCTAAGTCATATTGTGTTTCAGCTAATTTGTTATTGACTTTTAATTTCTTATAATAAGAAATAGCAGTCTTGTAAGCGTTAATGGAGTGATTAGGATTAGCAGATCCCTCATCAAGACTAGTTTGATAGGCAATACCCAGTTCTTTCCAAGTATCTGCAAGTTTCTCAATATTACTCATTTTAGTAAATGCTTCAATAGCTTCAGCTAGGTACTGCTTGCTTTTCTTGAAGTTTCCTTCAGTTCTGTAAATCTCTCCCAATTTATACGAACACTCACCGATTCTATCTAGCTTGTTAAGATCTTTGTATCTGGAAAAAGCTTGTGAGTATATTTGTCGGGCTTGGGAGAGCTGATTAATATTGGAATAAGCAGATGCAATCATGAAGAGACTTTCGGCAGATTGTTCTTTATTCCCCATAGAAGTAAACATTTCTTGGGCATAGATTAAGTTGCGAATGCAGTCTTGATATTTACCATTAAGAAAATCCTCTTTTCCTTTGATAAAGAAAAATTTAGCATTAGATTCTAAGTCGTTCATGAATATAGTCCCCTAGCCCCTTCTGAGACTCTTCGTAAGAGTCTTCTCTTCATTTATTATATAGTTTATAATGTTTTTATCCGCAAAAGAAAAAAAAGGACAGATGTTTTAGTTGATGGAGCTTTCTTTGTTTTTATTCCTTCAAATAAAACAATGGTCGTTCTTCATAACTTACATTAACAGTATCCCAATTAATTTCACGTGAAAGAGTCCTTTTACCTGAATCAATAATGTTGTTTACTCTCCTCGCGTGTAAAATTTCTCTGGCTTTTCTCTGTATTGAACGTCTTTGGTATTTTGGTTCTCCTTTCGCATACGTTATTGCAGTTTGTTCTTCTATTTCAGCTAGAATTCCAACAACAATTTTTTCTTCACTTACAAATTCTACTAATCTAAACATATTGGGATTTGTTTTTACTTCATAGAACGCTTCTTCAGGTATGATTGAGGTTAGGTTCCTCTTTGTACCTGCTGGGATAAAGATTTTAGCGATATCTAAAACACTAATTATAGGGTCTAGAAACTCTGATGGAAAATTAATAGATTTTTCGGAGTAAAATGTTGTGGGCCGTGTTTCTCCTCGATCTTCTTCAGCGATAAATGCTGGTTGTTCTTTTCGTTTTAATGATTCAATTACTCCACTAATTACATAGGCATCTTCACGATATGAATCATATATTTCTAAACCAAGTCCAATACCAGATACACTTGCTATAATTAACTCGTCTAGTATTGATCTTGTCCAAGTATCAAAAGGCTGAACCTTAATAATTCGTTTTGATGAAGCTTTTACTTTCTTTTTCTTTTTCTTCTTAAAGATTCCAAAAAATCTACTCAAAACACCTTTTGGTTTTAATTCTTCTTCTTCTTCTTTTTCAATTTCTTCTTCAACTATTTGCCTTTCATCCTTCTTTCTTTGCAAGGTTTCAATCGTAGACAAATCTTTGTGATAGTAACTAAAGGATCGAATATCATCTATTTTAAGTTTTAATAATGCTTCTACATCCTTGAGATTGATATCATCGATTGGACTTAGTAAACCTAACCACCCTTCCGCATTTTCTGATTTTGCATGTACAATAAAAAGATTGGTCGCGGATGGAGATTCCACATCTCTACTAGTTAGACGAAGATATTTGAGTATATGAGGATAATTTACACTTAAAAGAGGAACTGATTTTTTAAATTCCTTGAATAGTTGATTTGTTTTGTTACCAGATAAAATCGATTCGAATCTTTCACCTTTGGATCCATCTCTTTCCCAAGTAATGTAATAAAACAAATTTGTTTCACTTAAATATGGAATTGGAACTGCAGGATTTGGTTCTCCCTCCATTTCGCTTATGAAATGATTGAATACTAAATTAGCAATTAGACCTGTTTCGTTTGAGTGCAAACTACTTTGTTTATTTGCCCATTTTTCTTGTGATTTAGAAAATATGGATTGGCAGAGAGCTGTTTCCATCAGATATGTAATCCACCATTGTGGGAGATAATTTAGTTTATCACTAACAAATTCCAAAAGATGACGGGCAAAGTAGTCAGCTACCATGGCCGATGCTATGTGTTTAGCTACCCCTCTATCTAGAAGATAATAATACCTTTTTCTCATAAGAGAGGTTACTTTGTAAGTAAAAGCAACTAAATAGGTTACTTCATACCACATTTCTTCGTTTGGTAGATTTAAATTCATCCAAAACTCTACAATTTCCTTTCTACGCATATTATCTTCAAGCTCAAATTTGACTTCTGAAGACATAATTGTGTAATCTGCAGTATATAAAGCTGAAACAATAAGGATGGTTGGTCGTGAATACTGTTTTTGATATTCTTCAACTAATTCATTGCTCATTGTTGTGTAGCGTTCAAAAAGTGTACGAAGTTGATGAACTCTCATAATCTCTTGATATTCTTTCTCTAAAAAATCATAGACAACTTCTTTCATTACAGACACTTTAACAATAGCTAAATTAAATTTATCGCAAAGGGAATGTTAATTTAGGTGATTTCCAGCTTTTCTTTGCGTGAATAATGATGTAGGTTTTACCGTTCGAGC
>JAGLTB010000138.1 GCA_023270155.1 Candidatus Heimdallarchaeota archaeon
ATCCCTGGCAAGATCCTAATTTTCATTCTCACACAATCTCACTAGAACTCTATCTCTTAATTGAAGGAGAACTTTGGCATGTGGTAGATGATATTCCTATTGTTATGAAGGGACGTAGTCTTCTACTGGTTCAACCAGGAATTTCACACTCTATAATTGGAGGTAAAGGGAAAATACAGCATTTTGGCATGAAAATACCACATCAAGAAGATGAAAAAATCATTGATAAAAAACCTAGAGATATCAGCAGCATGTTAGATTTGGTGAAGAAAAACAATATAGAGAATAAACTTGATTCTTCAATTGGATTTTATATAGATTTGAATAAAAAGATAAACCAGAACACATGGCAAATAGGTATCGGACATGCACTCTATTATACGGAAGAATTTTGTTTAGCTTATGTTAATTTACAAACGGAAGAAGATTTGAGAGCTGTGGATCATAAAGAAACATATCATTACCATAAACAAAGCACTGAATGGTATTTATCATTTAAAGGGGAACAAAATTTTCTAATTGATAGTGAAAATTTAACTACCAGAGCAAGCACTCTATTGAAAGTAAATGAAGGAACACCGCATAAAATTATCTCACGAAAATATCCGTTTGAAGGAGTAACAATAAAAACTCCAGTGGTAAAAGGAGATAAATATGTTATAGAAGAAGAATAAAATAGCAATTAATAATTCTTATTTAGAGGAACTATGTCAAAGGAATTCATCTATCTATTCAAACTCTCTGATGTAAATTTTATTGATTCTCTTGAAGTAAATAAATATCTTATTATCCAACATTTAGTGTACTTAAAGGAACTGAAAAACAACAACAATTTAATTCTTGCAGGTTCCGCTTTAAACGACTCCTATGAAATAGTTGTTATCAAATGCAAAGATAGAGAACAAGCTGAAGAAATTGTGGAAAACGATCCTTATACAAAGAAGAACATCTTGCCTGTTTTTTTATATGATTTTCGGGTTTCTTTAGTTCTTAATGAGTTAGTGGAAGAAGTAGATACTGAGAAAGGATTTGATGTGAATTCACTTTATAAAACACCAACAAACCAATATCTAGGCACAGTTACTCCTCGACCAACTTTCATAAGTGATGTAACTCAAGAAGAGAATAAAGTCATGGAGATACATTTTCAATACCTCAAAAACAGATGTGATAAGAGGAAACTGATTTTAGCAGGACCAATACTTGCTGAGGGAACTTTTGGAGTATCAATCTTATTAGCAGAAAGCTTAGATGAGGCAGACCAATTCCAAAAACAAGATCCTGCAGTAATGGCTGGAATTATGGAGCCAGAGGTTCACCCATTTAGAATATTTTTCTTAGGAACTAGATAATATTACGAGAATCTCTTTTCAATTTCATTGATAGAATCAGTCAGGATTTCAGCAACTTCTCCTGCCATTAAGTCTAACTCCTTGCTTTTGACAATACTCATTGCCTCTTTTGGATTCATAGCGGAAACAACAATATTATTGTTTTCATTCTCATAGATGATCACATTACAAGGGAGAAGGGAACCAATTTCCGGTACTAAGATGATAGCTTTATGTGCATATGGGGGATTACATGCTCCAAGAATTTTATAAGGACGAATATCTGCACCAATCTTCTTTTTCAAAACTTCTTTAGCATCTATTTCAGTTAATATTCCAAATCCATTATCTGCAAGAACTTCTTTAGTCACTTCTTCAACTTCTTTGAATCTAGTAGCATCTATTTTTAGTTCAGTTGTAATTACTAAAGACATGATTCTAAGTTAGAGTATCAGCAAATAAATATTTACCTTTATCATGGATTTTATTTCAAAACTTCTGGGACTTTTTCCTTTACAAAATCCATCGATTGTATGACTTCATCGAAGTTTAGTTCATAAACTAAAGGTCCTGAAAATTCATTCTCTGCCAATTTTAATAATAAGTCTCTTACTGGAAGATCTTGGGTTCCTAAAGGTTTGTGATCTATTCGTGGATACGCACCATCATGTAGATGAAGCTCAATAATGCGATCATAATATTTGTCTACAAATTCCAGCACATCTTGCTTTCCTGAGAAACCAGCTAGGAGGTGTCCAGTGTCAAAACAAATGCGTAAATCAAGCTGTTCTATAATTGGATACATAATGAAAAGCAGAACCATAGATGTAAACAGTTGCAATTGTAACAACTTGCATGAATATTGCAGTTCCAAATTTTCCAACTCCGAAATAAACTCTCTGACGCTTGGTTAGTTTAGGCATTCTATCACTTAAACAGATTTTTTAATGGCTTATAATAAAAAAAAATCACATTTATAAAAAAATTATGCAAAAAAAGAAATGAGATATTATCTCATCTTATCTTTATGATAATAATTGGGTTTATAGGTTAATGGCCATTCAGGTTCGTTATCCAGAATTCCATCTATCTGTTCCAAAATGTCGTTTGATAAAGAGACATCTGAAGCTTTAACGTTTTCTTCCACATGTTCAGGTTTTGTTGCTCCTATTATTGCACATGAAATCTCAGGTCTTCTTAGTATCCAAGCAAGTGCTAGTTGACCAACAGTTATTTCTAGAGATGCTGCTATTTCTCCCAATTTCTTTACTTTCGCAATGTTTTCATCTGTGATATTCTTTTTCAAGAATTCGGATTTATTTGCTCTACTTCCTTCAGGGATTCCAGCATTGTATTTTCCCGTAAGTAACCCTTGAGCAAGTGGAGACCAAACAGTGAAACCCATTCCATGAGTTTTTGCAACTGACATTATTTCCAATTCAATATATCTAATGAACATATTGTAAAGAGGTTGTTCAACAACTGGTTTATGAGCTCGAATATCCTTTGCAATAGCATTTGCTCTTTCTAATTGTGCAGCAGTCCATGCTGAGGTTCCCCAATATCTTACTTTTCCATCTCGAATAAGCTCGTCCAAGATTTCAACAGTTTCACGTAATGGAGTAGAGTAATCATATCTGTGCATAAAGTAAATGTC
>JAGLTB010000139.1 GCA_023270155.1 Candidatus Heimdallarchaeota archaeon
GGAAAAAGAAAATATGGAAGTGAAACTCTAAAGTTGAATTTCAATCCAATATGCAGGATGGTCTGATTGTCCCCTTTCAATATATTCTGCATTCAGAACGGTTAATCCTGAACTGAGGAAGATATGATCTATTCGAGATTCTGCAGGAGTTGACCACTTCTGAACCCAAGAATCTTCTAAAACCCCTATGGTTATATTATAAGATTCAGAGTAAGGTCTAAAGTTAAAATCTCCACCGAGTAGAACATTATCTAGACCAGTAGTTTGACTTAATATTTCTTCTATTTGGTACCTTTTTGCATCATCACCTCTTGCAGCAGGATGGTTCGAGAAAACATTGAAGGTTAATGTTGAATTGAACTCTATCTGAGCCTGTGTAGTACTTATTTGTTGATGGGTGCTATACATGAAGAATGCTGCAACATTTGTGATAGGATATTTCGATAAAATCGCTGTACCATAGGTATTTGTAACCGTCTTTGCTCCCCTGTACGAATACATATCTAATTTATCTGCAAAATATCTAACAACATCTGAATTTCCACCACCTATTCTAGCAGTATCGCTTTCTTGTAAACAAAGAATATCAGGGTCAACACTTTTAATCAGTTCCACTTGACCATCATAATTCTTTTCTCCTGTGAGGTTTACTCCTAGCCGGATATTGTAAGTCATAACTATTAGAGATGTTTTTCCTTCATCTTGTGCAACAGGATGTGGTGCTGACACAAATGCACCTGCAACAGTTCCTATAAATATCAATCCTAAGATTGTAAGAATTATAGATTTTGATTTGAATTCTCTGGCTGTTTTTTCAAAACTCAATGTACTCTTCTTGAGTAGAAAAATAGGTACTGTAATGAATATCCCTGGAACTAGAAAAGCTAACCAATACATATCTCTGAACACATTACTGATTGGTGGCAAATATCCCCAGACGTTAGGTAATACTTGCATGAAGATCATTATTACACCATACAATCCTACCCCTAAAGCAAAACTTCCACCTATTTTTGCTGGCTTTGGTTTAATCTTTAGTAATTCTCTTGACAAAAGAATAAAATCAATGTAAATTATCGGTGAGAGAATGATCATTAAAACTAAAGGGATATGATAAACCCAAGTTGTAGGTGCTGCTATAATTGGATACGCTGCAACTTCATCTGGGAAGAATATTCCATATGATGGTATTTTTTGATGTACTAATACGGTTAATGTTAGAGTAAGTGCGAAAACTCCATTCCATGCCCAAAGCATCCACGATTTTAGCATATTCATTAAATCAGGTTTTACTAACATTCCAACGATGAATAGAACAGTCATAACTGAAACACCTATAACAATTCCAATGTAATTACCCTCTGTCCATCTCGAAATAGAAGTAGGACTCATAAAAGTAAACCAGATGATTACAAAAACGCTTGATAATCCAAGAGTTAGAAGAAGAATTTTGCCAAAGCTTGCTGGACTTTTTTCTTCTGATGATTCTTTCTGAACATCTGTCTCACCTTTTAGTAACATTCCAACTAACATAAGTGAAGCTACTATTCCCAGTAACCAACCAATAATCTGATACCATCTATAAATAGAAAGATCTAGTGTCGAGTTAACTGTTCTGAAGAGCACTGAAACAGCTACAGCTATTGCTAATGATATTCCTAAAGTTATCCCAGTTTGTTGTTCTTTGTTTTTAGAACTAGTAAAATATGCAGGAAAGAAAATTAGAAAACTACTGACAGATAAACCTGCTAATATGAGTAGTCCTTTTCCTTTGAGTAAAGGTTCTATTAATCTAGTGACAATGAATAGTTCTCCTACTATAAACAAAGTCTTATTTGATATAGACTTCCTAAAGAAAAGTAATCCTATAGAGGATAACAAGAAGACTAATGCTAGAATATCCAATGTAGGTTTCAGCCCGAGTATAGCATAATCAAAAATTCTTTCGGCTAAATCTGAAAGCATTTGAATAAAAAACAGAAAGATTATGCTAAACAAGATAAGTTCTGAATAATTCTTCTTGATAAGATTCTTAAAATCAACCATAAGTATGGTAATTTTTCTAGTTGTATAAAAATAATTTGAGATATAAGTGAAAAAAAAAAATAAAAAAGAGAGTTTTAGTTTACTTTCTTCTTCTTCTTCTGAAGAGTAATCCTAAAACTGCTATAAACGGTGCAAACAGAATGAATGTTCTACTATTAAACTCTGGAACTGGGATAGGATAGTCTCCTGGATCTGTTGGATCAGTTCCTTCATTTACTTCTTCACCATCTGTATATCCATCACCATCGGTATCAGGATCTAGTGGATCGGTTCCTATAAGCATCTCGTCATAGTAGGGAAGCCCATCTCCATCAAGATCATAAGTGAAGATATTTGCTGCGTAATATAGATCATCTATAGACCAGAACATTTCATAACCAGAAGTTCCATTCAATCTAATTTTATTTATTTCTGAATCCTCTGAGTATATTTCAACTAATTTGTTAATTGAAGCAGGCTCTACACTTGTTTTAAAGATAAGAGAATCATCACTTGCAAAAGCTAAGACATCTAATGAAAAGTCAAGAGGAGCACTGATTAAGAAACTAACATACATTATTGGTATTGTAAATGTAATAGTTGGTCCTATTTCATGACTGTAAGCTACGTTTACTCCTGAATTAGGTGGATAAGAGGGGCTACCTGATGAGGTCCAAGCTTCATATCCTCCAGAGAATATTACATGGGGGTATGATTCCAAGTGAATAAATTCAGGCTGATCTTCGAAATCTAATAGAAATTCGAAAGTCTCTTTATAGTCTTCAAAGTACAAAGTATCAATAGATAGGAAATTTCCATAACCTGGATTACCGCTTATCTGTATTCTTTTAATGAAACCTCCAACAGAATACAGTTCCACAAATTGATTTATAGAATCATCTGGAATGTAAAAGGTTTGTATAAGAATGTCAGCTTCATTGTACACTAGCATCTGTAAGTTATAACCTAAACCTGCACAAACGTAAAAACTCACATAAGATTTTGGATTAGCAAAGGTAATATTGCCGTTTTCTGTCATCGAATATATTACATTATTGCCTGATTGTGGAGGATAATTAGGATTACCAGTCGTATCAATAGTTTGAAAACCTGTAGAAAAGGTTACACTCCCGTATAATGTTTCTACAGATGTACCTGTAGCAACTTCATCGAAAGTAAGTAATTCATTATCACCTGGAGTGTGTTCAATATAACATAAATCATCTAGAGTCCATTGATTGTTGAATCCTGTATCTCCAACAAAAGTGATATTATGGATCATACCTAGAAGTGATCTGAGAACTACAAATTGATTCTTTGCATAAGCACTCACATCGACTTTTTGAAGCAAAATCCCACTCTTACCATATGCTTGTACTTGGAAGTTAAAATCACCATTTACATTTACATAGAATGAGATATAATCAACAGGGAATGTAAAGGTAATGTTAGGCTTTAGTTCCCATGTGTAAATTACATTGA
>JAGLTB010000140.1 GCA_023270155.1 Candidatus Heimdallarchaeota archaeon
AAAAATTGAAAAAAGAGGGTACAGAGGAGAGTCAATGAGTTACTTTCTCCGACAATTTCCAACGAGAAATTGTGAAGAACGTTTCAGGACTCATCCTAGACCAGCATCTTGATATGAAAACGATAGTCTTCATAAAAGATGTACCAGCACAACAAGAAATGCAGAACAATTCAAATTATGTTTGTACGTACCGATCCTTCGGAATCATCTCCTGTTACGAGAGGTAACTCATAGTACCTGTCCCCATCGATTCTACAGAAACGATGTATCCCCGGGGGAATACTCAAGCCACTGGCCTAAGGGGTGGAATCCTCCATACTTATTATTTAGATCGTGGAAGTCACCAGAAAGATAGTCACGAAGGACATGTTTTTCTTTGAACTTACCACTAGGCTTCAAGACATATTTGATTAACCTCTTAGCCATGTTCCTAGCTCCATTCAAGTCGGCGTTAAGTTCATAATTGCATTGACAGCAAACGAACCGACCTTGACTAGAACGGGTAGTGAGTGTTGTAAAACACCGAGAACATGTTTGAGAGGTGTCTTTCTCACATACAGCTACAACGTGATGAGATTCAAATCCTTGCTTGTGAAGTTTGAACTTCAGCTTAGTTATAAAGTAGCGAAAACACCATCTTTGTAACTGACGACGCAAAGTTTTGTTTGCTCTTCCATGTTTGTTACCATTTCGAATATCCTTAGGATAACCGATGGATACAAACAAATTGTATCGCTGTTTCAGATGGAGTATGAAATCAACTAGTTGGTTGACTGCATGACCAAGTTCTTGTTCAGTGACAGATTGACGTCTGTTACGTAATTGAGAGAGCTTGACATTCAACTGATGGTGAGATTGACTTGCTTGTAGTTTTGTATCTAAAGCGTTCTGAATAGACGATATTCTCTTTTCTAAATGAAGAATCTTAGCTTGTCTTTCCTTATTAACGAGGAAAAGTATTTCATCCATGGTTACTTTACCAGTATGGTTAAGTACGACAGCAACAGCAGTCTTCTTAATACCTAAATCAACACCTACAACTGCAGGGGGGTTAGAAGATTGGTATGAAGGGACAGCATAGGTTTTATTGAAATGTGCCCACCATTGCTTTGTTTTTGAATGATAGACAAGTTCAACAATCTTGATGTCCGATGGGTTCAACTTCTTCTCATGATAGGGAGAATAAGCTAAAGGTAACAGCAGTTTAGGGTAGGCTTTTTCCCCTTTTGGCTTGGGATCAAGCTTATCACGCAATTTTAAACAAAGTTTAGTTTCGGTATTTTCAGGATCATAATGAACCTGTAATGTACCTCTACCTTCTGAACCTTTGTTAATTTGCCGGGGAATTCTTGTCCTTATCTGTGGTCTATTTATCTCTTTAGTAGAAATGCTTCGTAATTTCCTATAGCTTTCATATGTCCAGGTGGCTTTGTTCCTACATTCTTGAAATTCATCATGGGAACAATGAGAGTAACGCTTCTTCAAATCATGAGGAACAGAAGAGCGAATCTTATGCTCTTTAGATTTTTTAGAAGTAGTTAGAGCTAAGCAATCTAGAAGGGATTTGTTTACTTTTCCATTTGATTGAATCAAAGGTTTAAGTTTGCCTTTATAGAGAACCTTTCTCTCCTCATTGTGGTAAATGATTCTCAAGTAATCTCGGATGATTCTAGTGTCTCTGGCGGTTATTCTCTTCAACCTTTCACACTCTTGAGCAGACATCAGTTCTGTCTTGATTCTAATTGGTATAGTCTCAAAACCTTTAACTAATGGTGCGTGAGGAGTGCTTTTAACGTCTTCACGTTTTTCATGTTTTTTGTTGTCAGATTTTAGATCTTCTTGTTTTTCCTTTTCTTTTTCTTTCAAGATTTTTACCTCCTTAAGAAATCAGAAATTAAAACGGTAAACCTCTTTCGAATGGTCGAAATCATTGGTTCTTCTTCTAATCTATTGTGAAAAACCAGTAGAGGAACCAATGATGGTACTACGTGTAAAATTGCTTAGGATTCGAATAAGATTTCAGAAGACCTACTATAACTCATTTATCACCTCGTTTCCTCTTAGTGATAAGTGAAGAATTACGGGTTTGGGTTTGCTACGAGCGTAATTCTTACTTATCGGTAACTTAGTATACACTTCACCCTAAAAACCCCAAGGAAATTTTATGACAAATCTTTGTTCATTAACTGATTAGTCAACTCTCTTTGAGCACAAAAAAGCACTTTGTCGTTATAATCAATATTTTTCTCCGAAATAACTTCCTTTAGTAGTTCTTCTATATCATATTACGAATCGATTATTTCCAAAGTTTGATGAGATTGATTCTAGAACATGTATTATGCTATATCCTGAAGATTCTGTTTCAGTATATAAAATGTTATCAGAATGCAGTATCCTATTCTTGTGGGCTCATGGTAGTCAAGAAAGTTTCACATTAAAAACATCTAGTGGAACCAAATATGAAATAACTCAAAACTCATTAAATTCATTAGATTTTCAACGTCCAGAAGTTGCTATATTGAATTCATGTGAAACTGGAGGTACTGATACTACTCTAGATATTAATAGGAATATTGCAATTTCTTTAATCAGAAAAGGATTCTTAGGTGTTTGTGCTCCTTTTTGGATTATTGATACTGAAACTGCAGTTAATGGATATTTTACAATATCAAATAAATTACTTACAGGATTTCCGATTGCATCGATATTAAGACATACAAAATATCACAAAGATCTAATTTTTCCTCATGTCTATGTCTATTATGGTGATCCAGAATATATATCAGATAAGTACTATCCAGCTGAAATTAAAATAATAGAAAAAGAAATCCAAGCTATAATTGATGAATCCTTTACCTCTAGTGATGGAAAAGTCTTTAGATCATCAATGACAAACACTTTAGATCTGAAAAGATAAATCTCTCCCTCACAGAAAAATGTTACAGCAGCATATCATTAATACTTAATAATAATTGATTTCTTTGATATTTCATCATAAAGAAAATGAGATTTGAAAAGCTTTTTAGGGAGAAGATTGTTTTTCGATATTTTTTAGAGATAGTGCTGAAAGACCTATTCCAACAGAATTCATGTTCATTTCAGGAGGTAAAGAAACAAACAATTTCTAAGATTTAGTGAAGATCTAAAACTAAATCTTATTCTGAACCATTGATTTCCGTTTATCCAATTCTTTCTGTCTTCTAGATCTTTCAGCAAGTATACTTTTACTTAAGTCAATGGCTTAACTCAGTAAGAGACCTAAGTCTCATTATAGTAATTCGCACTTTTCTATTTAAACTCGGAGAAGTTTGTCCAAAGTTGTATAGTTGCAAAGTGTTATTAAGGTTAAATATTCCAACTTTGTGAAAAGAACTAAAATTATTACTGGCAAAAAATCGGAGTTTGAAGTCAATGGAACAAAAATCCTTTGTTAGACAAGCGGATTTAGGAGATATCAATGACATAATAAAGATAAATAGGCAATGTCTCCCCGAGAACTATTCCTTTGATTTCTTCTATAGAATTATAACTGATTTTGGTTTTGCATGCGTGATTGCAGAACAAGATGACCAAGTAGTAGGTTATCTCCTATGCAGAATAGAGCGTCCCTTTTCTTCCTTTCTGGGTATGAATCCTGTAAAAGGACATGTAATCTCAATCGCAGTATTACCTAAATATCGTCGGCAAGGATTGGGTGTTGAGATTATGAAATATGGTATGAAGAAAATGATTGAACAGAAAATTTCTTCAGTTTATCTTGAAGTAAGAGTTTCCAATATCGCTGCAGTTGAGATGTACAAGAAACTAGGTTATTACATAAAAAAGGAACATAAGGAATATTACAGAGATGGGGAATCTGCATTCGTAATGGAATGGGGTAAAAGAGAAGAAAATGAGGACACATTTAGTGATCTTTCTTCTCAATGACACTCAAATATATATAGTGAAAAACTTACCTAAAAGTAACATAATGACTCTGCATTATCTTGATCAGCCTTCCACAACAGGAGCTATATTCTCCTTTCTTGCTGATGAAATAAAAGATTGGTTTACATCGAGCTTTCCTGGTGGATTTACTCTTCCTCAGTTGTATGCTATTCCCTCTATACACGATAGAAGAAATACCCTGGTTTTTAGTTCGACAGGATCAGGTAAAACTTTTGCAGCATTCTTAGCTGCTATCAACGAACTATTTGTGGAATCTAAGAAAGGTACTTTGAAAGATCAAATTTATGTTCTTTATATCTCTCCCCTCAAAGCATTGGGTAATGACATAAGAAAAAATTTAGAAGAACCCTTACAAGGAATTCAAGATTTAGCTGCTGCGAATAATATAGTTATCCCCAAGATAAGAGCAGAGGTGAGGACTGGAGATACGACCCAAGCAGAAAGAACTCGAATGCTGAAAACACCTCCACATATATTGATTACAACACCTGAGAGTCTAGGTTTAATTCTCACATCACCAAAATTTTCTCAACATCTTAAGAGTGTAAGGTGGGTAGTATTAGATGAAATCCATGAAGTAAGCTCAAATAAAAGAGGAGTATTCTTGTCTCTTTGTTTGGAATACCTACAATCAGAAATCACTAATCAAAAAGTCACAAAAATAGGGTTATCGGCAACACAAGCACCAATTGAAGAGATTGCTAGATTCTTAGTGGGATTAGATGATAACGGTAAAGAGAACGAGTGTTATATAGCTAATTTACCTCCGCAAAGAAAGCTGGATTTGGAGGTTAAAAGTCCAGTTAAAGATCTTTTGCACACACCTTATGTTATGGCTCAAGAAGGAATTTATACTATACTTTCAGACCTAATTCTTGATCACGAAACTTCTATTATATTTACTAATACAAGAAAAGGAGCTGAAGGTGTAGCGTTTAAACTCAAAGAGTTTCTTGGTGATGAATACTCTTCTTCAATAGCGGTTCATCATTCGAGTTTATCTAGAGAGATAAGACTTGATGTTGAAGACAGATTAAAGAATAATGAATTATTGGCAGCTGTAACTTCAACATCTCTAGAATTGGGTATAGACATAGGAAGTGTAGAGCTAGTAGCACAGATTGGATCACCAAAAACTGTAGCAAAGTATATGCAGAGAGTTGGAAGAAGTGGGCACTCTTTGGATAGATTCGCAAAAGGAAGGTTAATTGTTACAGACAGGGATGATGCAATAGAGTGTGCTGTTATAAATAAAAGCACGTATAGTCGTGACATAGATAAAGTCCAAATTCCGAGAAACTGTTTGGATGTCCTTGCACAATTTGTTGTTGCTATGTCAATAAACAAAAGATGGCAAGTGGATGAAGCTTATCAATTAATAAAGAGATCTTATAATTTTCAAACACTTAAGTTTACAGATTTTATTAACGTCCTTGAATATCTGGGAGGTCACAACCTTGAAATGGAAGAAAGGAAGGTATACAGAAAGATATGGTATGATCACCAGGAACAGGCATTTGGAAAGAAAAGAAATACTCGCATAATATTTTATACGAATGTAGGAACAATCCCAGATAGTTCAGATTTCAGAGTTGAATTGGAAACATATCGAACAAGACTAGGATCGCTTTCTGAGAAATTCGTGGAAAGGTTAACACCGGGAGATATATTTGTTCTTGGAAGTCATACTTATCAGTTCAGACGAACAGTAGGATCTAGAGTTGTGGTCTCAGAAGCTTTTGGAAGAAGACCATCTATCCCAAACTGGATAGGAGAAGAACTCCCTAGATCCTTTGAGTTATCACAACAGATCGGTAGATTCATTGAAGCAGTTGCTCAAAAAATCCAAAAAGAAGAGGAAATTGAAGTCAAAGATTGGGTAATGAGGTCTTTTCAAGTTGATGAAATAGTAGCTCAAACAATAGTCGACTATGTCAGAGAACAATCGCTCTTCTTGAATACTGTTCCAAGTGATAAAAGATTGTTAATTGAATCTTTCATCGATCCACAAGGAAGATTGAATCTTATCTTTCATTGTTATTATGGAAGAAGAGTAAATGATGCGTTGTCTAGAGCTTTTGCATATGCAATAGGAAAGAAAATTGATGCGGATGTAGGTTCTGCAGTAAACGACAATGGTTTTCTATTAATGCTTCCTCTGAATAAAATGATTGATACTGCAATCATTCCTGAACTGATATCTTCAGAAAATCTTGAAACAGTACTCAAACAAGCCATAATCAACACCGAACTCTTTCAAACAAGATTCAGACATGTTGCAAATAGAGCATTAATGATTCTTAGAAGAAATGTAGATCGAAATGTTCCTGTTTCCAGACAATCTATGTATGCAAAAAGAATCTTTACCATAGTTAAGGATCAAGAAAATTTTTGTATAATAAAAGAAACATATAGAGAAATATTGAGAGATTATATGGATCTGGAGAATTCAACAAATGTTCTCAACAAATTAGAGAAAGGGATTTTCAAATATGAAATCGCACCTCTCTCTGACATATCTAGCCCCTTCTCTCATGGTATAGTGTTGTTGGGAATAGCAGATATTGTGCAAATTTCAGATCGAAGTGCTTTACTTAGAGAATTGCATCAACAAGTCCTTGCTAAAGTATTCGGGAAAGAAGGAACAAAAGAAATCCTCTTCAGTAAAGAATTAGTTACTAGAATCTTTAATAATAGAAGTTACAAAAATGATGAATTACCCATTTCTACACTAAAACAATTAAGAAGTGCTATTAAAGCACTAGCTCCAATCAAAACGATTGAAAGTGTTAATCCAAGCGTCTATCATTTATCTATCTCAGATTCCAAACAGATAAGGAAATGGATTCTTGCTCTCCATAATAGTAAGGAACTCTTAGAGATTCACATTGTTAAAGGAGAAAGAAGAACTATACCTGTAAATGATTTCCAGATTTTCTGGAATGTGTATGGGAAATCTATTGATCAAACAGATATGGATAAGAAAATTCTGAAACTACTGAAAATCAAACATCCACTAGAATCTGAGGACATTGCAGAGGAAATAGATGAATCCAAAGATGTTGTAGATAAGAGATTAACTGCTTTAGAAAGTGCATTGCTTATCGCAAGAACTGATTTCGAACTCTTCGGAGGAAGAGAAAAGTGGAAGTATTGTTTAATCGATGAAATCGTCCCCGAGGATTTGAGAAAACAAGCAAAACGATTAGATCCTGAGGAATGTTTGAAGAAACTCCTGCTAAGATATCTTAAGGTACATGGTCCATCCACGGCAAAAGAAATAGTGGAATATCTAAGAGTTGAGGAAGAGAAAATAGTAAGAGCTTTAACAGAGTTGGAACAAAAGAGTTCGATACTCAAAGGCCAGATAATTGAAGCTTCTGTTGAACCTCAATATATTAGATTAGAAGACAGGGAGCTACTAAGAAACTTAAGCAACAGAAAACCTGATTCACTGATATTGACTCCAGAAGAACTAAATTTCATCCATTACTATTTCACTGTTGAGACATATCTTGTTCAAGAGACTAGAGGACAAGAAAGTATTATTGAGATCCTGGATACTCTGGGATCAATTGAGGAATTGAGTTCATTAGCTGTGAGAATTCAAGATTATGATATAGGTTGGGTAAGAGATTATATTGAGAAGAATGAGATTATAAGGGGAAGATTCAGTCATGGAAGAATCGCTTATGTTACACGATCAATGTTCCCCTATTATTACACTGCGTATCGAGAACACTTTAAACAAACTCAAATTGAGGATAAAATTCTTTCAGCAATAAGAAAATATGGACCTTTGACGAAAAGAGAAATTATAGAATTCACGGAATTGGATGACGATATTGCTCAAGAAAGTATCATGATACTAGATAAAACTCTTCAGTTGGTGAGGAGATCACTAACAACAGACTCCTTCCTTCCTAGACAATTTATACCCAATGTCTATGATATCTCTTCAAGATATCTGCCTTCAGGAAATCTTCCAAGTTATGAAGAAAGCCAGAAACATATTCTTCTCAAATTTATTGAGTCGTTGGGACCAGTTTCCCTTATAGAACTTACACACATTCTAGGATTTAGATACAGCGATATAGAGAAGATAATTAAGGATCTTCTCCAGAAGAAGAAGATCATTGAAAAGAAATTAACTGAAAGAGAAACAAATTACTATATGACTAAAAACCGATTCGACGATATTTCCAAGATTAAAGATTCTCTGGTTTATACAGCATTGAGAGAAGATGAAAAAATACTGATACTACCAAGAAACGATCCTTTCACGAAGTTAGGACTTAGGCTTCATTTAAGAGATGTGTATGGAGAGGGACTAATTGATCCGTTGTTGTTAGATGGAGAAGTTGTAGGGTCAATTGAATATAAACTCTACAAAGGTCAATATTTACAAATTTATGACTTGAAGATAAAAGATGAAATTCTTTACAACCCAATAATATTACAGAAGATTGCTGCAGAATTGGTCAAATATACTAGAAGGATTCATAGAGTTTTAAGTTTACAAATAGAGGATATTAATGGAAAATCTGTTTTATCAAAATCAAATAGATTTATTACCTCAACCCTTGTTAAAACAGGATTTAAGCAGATAAAGGATACTCTAGTTGGGGGAGATACGGTTACCAGAGTTTTCAATAAGAAAACAGTTGATAACTATATCTTAGACAATCTGTGGTTAAAGAGACAAGTTCCAGCTTTGAATGCTGATTCATTGCTTTCTTTGATAAATAAATTTGGATTCATCAGCTTCAATGAGGTTATAGCAAGATTCCCAGAAAGCATGACAACAGTGATTGTTTTTCTAGTAAATCAACTACTTGAAGATAAGAATATCATCTGTCAAAATAATACGTTATATTCCCTTTCCTTTGCCCGTTATAGAAAATGTGGTCTGATTAGAAGGATGAGATTGAAACCGGAATTTGATAATATTTACAACCACATTCAAAAGGGAACTGTGAGTCTTTCCGAGTTAAATAGCAGATGGAAGGACTCCAATATCAGTATCAGATCAACTATATCTGCTCTTGAAGCTAATATGCTTATTGGAGTAAAATCAATAGATAATCAGTTCAAGTCTTCAGAATACTGGGACATTAAAGGCTTCATATCTAAAATTGATGTTGACCTAACAGATATTAAGAAGAGATACATTAAGCATTTGATAAACTGTTTTGGACTAGCATCGGAACAACAGATATCGGAAAGAGGTTCAATCCCTGGAGTTCTTACTAAAGTTAGAATCAAAGAAATATTATCTTTACTTATCGACGATGAAGATGTTTTGGGAGGTAGGTTCGTAGAGAATGATCTTCATTTCTATTATATTACAAAAGAAAATTATGATGAACTTGAGATGAGGGAGAAGAAAGAAGAAGACGTTGAATACACAACAAAAGAAGAGATGCAGAGATATTATCTTCTTCACCCAAATGATATAGCGAGTATTGTGTTTAATGATAATCTGCCTGACAGATTCGATGTTTCATCTGACATTTATTTAATAGTTTTGAATATGAAACTTGCAGCTCAATGTAAACTAGAGTCTTCAGACGAGAAACAGACTAAGATAAAGAATCTAAATTTAGCTCCTTGGCTTCAAACCGAAAGTTCCTTTAATTACATAATAAATGCTCTAGAGAATATTCCTCTATTCCATAAGGGTGAAACTGAATCAATACTCATTGAGAGAATCAATGGACTTTCTACTAACAGGTTGGTGGTTTAAATTTCAGTGGACCATAAAATAACAATGACCCTAGAAATGTTAGCTCTCTATCTAGCTGAGAAACAAGGGTTAACAACTGAATATAAAGGCATTAACTATGGGCATTCAGTTTCATTAGTTAGGAACAGTGTATTGTTTCAAGATCCTGAATCACTCTATGCTAGGATGAGAACTTTCTCACCTACTCTGATTCATTCTCTTATCAGAAACAAACATCTAATCCAAGCTCCTTTCAAAGATAATAAACTAGCATACATTGGAAGAGAATTATTACCTGTTTTTTATTATTCGAATATCAAGGATGAAATAGAGTATAAGCGCTCTGAAACGCGTTCTGTACTGGAATTCTTGAATGAAAAAGGTTCGTCTACACGGCAAAAAATAATGGTTCAATTTAAGCTGACTAAAGAACAAGTAATGGAAATCTTAACAGAACTACGAAACAATTTTCAGATCTTCATGTTTTATGATGGAACTAGTTGGACTATTTATAGTTCCGATATTTTGTTGGATTCAGATTCAATAAGCAAAGCTTCTGCTGTTACTGAACTAGTTTACCAAACAATCAAAGGTTATGGACCGATCACAGTTCCACAAATTATGCATATGTTGGAAATGTCAGGGGGAAGAATTAGTACCTGCATTATAGAATTGTACGAAAATAAGAAACTAGTAAGAGGTTATTTTGTAGAAAACTCCAGTTATGAAGCTTTTATTGTAGCGGATGAATTACAATATCTGAGCGAGTTTATAGAGAAATACACAATTGAAGAGAAAAAAGAGATAATGATTTTACCTTCATCTGACTTTGTAGCGAGATACTGGGCTTCAGCTGATTTTACAGTTTTAGAGGAATCTGAAAAGGAATTGGTTTTAATTTCAGGAAAACCAATATGCACCTTTGATTACAAAATCATTGGAGATAACCTGCATGTAATCAATCTTCGTAAAACATCTGAATATAGCAATTATGAGGATGAGATTAGAATTAAGATTCAAGAATTTGCTGAAAATAAAGGAAAGATGCTAATTTTTCCTAAACTTGAATCAGAAGAAATTGAGATACAATCCAAAGAATTCGCAAAGATATTATCTCAAAGAGGATATTCCGCTCGGACTTCTGGACTTGTTTATCACCTCTCAAAATTTGCTAAGAAGGAAGTTAGCAAGCGTTTAGTTACTTATGATGATGTTTTTCCCCTTCTCTTACACTTCCAGTTCATGAGTACTCAAAAACAATCTACATCAAAAAACGGATTAAGAAACAGCATCACTTCGTTGGGTATTCCTTTATCGCTTCCTTCGATTAAGCTTAGAGTGAGTTTAGGGAAAGAGTATTTTACAAATGAAATGATTATTGACAAACAACTTGCATTAGGTAAGTTTGGAGGCTTTTCAAGAGGATATATATCTTCTGAATATTATCTTATCTACTCCAAACTAAGTCCATCAAGACATCTAGGGATTTTAGAAGAGAAAGCTGTTGGAATAATAAAACGAAAGGGAAAGATCAATTTCAAACAGCTTAAAGAAGAGATGAGTCTTTCAGAGAGAGTCCTTTTAGCAACTCTACAGCGATTAGAAATTGCTCACGAAATAGTACAAACTAAATCCGTTTCGAATCAAATCATTTGGTTACCTGTTTCTGATTTTCTAAAAAATATCAATGCACAAAAAGTAGAAACTCAGAGAGAAGCATGGATAGAAGTTGTACATAGAATGTTGTCTTCGAATCTTCCTTTGACTATCTCACAAATAGCTAATATCACAGGTCTATCAAACACACAAGTTGAGGTTTACCTCAAAGAACTAATAGCTTCTAAAGGTGTGAGATCAGGAAAGTACATTGAGAATGTCAATGAAATTCAGTTCACAGTTAAAGAAGTAGAAGAACTGATTGCAGGTTATATCTTACAAAAAGAAGAATCAAGTTCTAAAATTAAAGAAGCTTCTTCTTCAGTTTATCTTCCAAGGAATGATGCTATAATAACTCTTTATCGAACATATTTATTAAAACGCTTTAAATTGCGTTCTCTTTTCTTAAGGAGTTTACCTACTGACTTTGCAGAGCTTATTCTAATTAATGGACTACCTGCAGCAGCTTTACATTTCAAAAAACAAGAAAAAATTGAGTTTGTAAATAATATAGAAATTTTACCTGAATATGCAGATTCACATTCTATCATGCTTCTCTTTAGTGCCATTCAAAATTATCTTAATAAAACAAAGGAAGAAGGGAAGAGACAATTGAGGATTAAACAGATTAACGGAATTCCCTTATATTCCGAAGCTGGTAAAAAGTTTCTAACATTAATGAAAGATATGCAAGTGGATTTTCTCATCCAGCCATAACTCTTCTGAGGGATATCTTTTTTATTTCTAAATACAAAGTTACTTTGATGATAAGATCTGCTCAATATGCTGGATCCTTCTACTCTAATAGACCTGATGATCTTCTAGCTTCCATAAATCATTGCTTTAAAGGTCCATTTGGACCTCAACAACTACCAGAGGAAGTGGAAAAGATTGAAAAACCAATCCCTTTCTTTCTAGTTCCTCACGCAGGATATATTTATAGTGGCCCTGTAGCAGCTTGGAGCTATCTAGAATTAAGCAAATACCCACATCCAGATACAGTCATAATTCTTGGCCCAAATCATACTGGGTTTGGAGCTGATATCGGTGTACCTAAAGAAGTTAATGCTTGGAGTACCCCTCTTGGTGATATTGAAATCGATTATACCTTAATTGACAAAATGGTAAATGCAAGCAATCATATATCAAAAAATGATCAATCACATGCCAGAGAACATTCAATAGAGGTTCAATTGCCTTTTCTTCAATTTGCATTATCTGAACCATTCAAATTAATCCCAATCTCTCTAATGAACCAAGGAATGGATGCAGCGATACTCTTGGGGGAAGTATTAAGTGATATTTGCTTGAATGAAAATGTGGTAGTAATTGCTAGTAGCGATTTTTCACATTATGAATCTCAGGAAACTGCTAAGAAAAAAGATTCAAAAGTGCTCGATGCTATAGAAAAACTTGACATAAAAGCAATGTATGATACAAAATATAGTCTGAATGTTTCAATGTGTGGTCATGGCCCAATAGGAGCTACAATTGAAGCAGCAAAAAAAACCAATAGAACAAGAAGCAAAATTCTAAGTTATGCGACATCTGGTGATGTTTCAGGTATGAAAAAGCAAGTGGTTGGGTATGGTGCAGCAGCTTTCTATACAGACGAATAAACATGTGCCCTTAGAGAAACAGATATCAGTAAAGGATATCATAAAGTTAAATAAGTGAGATTAGTGTCAAGGAAAATGCATTCTACAAGCAAAATTGTTCTCATAGGTGATGCGAGGGTAGGAAAAACTTCGTTAGTTAGAAGGTTTGTCACTAACATGTTTGATCCTTCGTATCAAATAACTCTTGGAACAACCATTATGAAAAAAGATGTTGAATACTTGAATTATATCGTGACTCTTGCAATTTGGGATATCGGCGGGCAAGATGTTTTTCGACAAATCCGTAGTAAATATTTCTTTGGAAGTAGTGGAGCTTTAGCAATTTGTGATGTTTCCAATCCTAAAACGTATGAAAATCTACCTACTTGGGTTGACTCTTTTAAGAATGAAGTTGGAGATAAACCTATTATCTTCTTAGGCAATAAGTGTGATTTAAAGGATACCGAAATAAAAGAAGAAGATATGAAAGCTATTGTTGACAAGTACGGAAATGCAGAATTCTTGTTCACATCCGCAAAAGATGGAACGAATACAGAAAAAGCTTTCATCAATTTAGTTAGATTGATGGTAGCTGAAGAAGATGTTATTTAGTTTTTAACTTTCAACATTTTGTCGAAGAAGATAGAGAGCAATGGTTATTTCTCCCAAACAACCAATTTCATTCATCTTATCAAAATAAATTGGTTTTCCTAAATCTAACTCTTGTTTTGTTAGACCTGGATCTGCCCCTCCAAATACTAGAAGCACTGTTTTTCCTGATAAGTATGATTCTGCTATTGAAACTGGATTGAAAGTTTCTTTTGAAAAAGGTCTCTTGATGAATAAATATATCTCGTCTGGAGAACATAAATCAATAGAATCTTTTATTTCTTGAAGATAAAGAACATTAGCTTGATTTGAATGAGCCATTTTCTGAGCAATAGGGATACCTGTTGTAGCAGCTGTTCCTGCAGCTTTTGAAAAAATAATGTCTCTAGCTCCCAAACCTAAAGCAATTTTAGTGAATTCTTTACATAAATTAATGCTACTGAAATTATGAAGTTGAACGATAAGCTTTCCATCGGTCATAAGAAAGAAAAAATGTTACATAATAAAAAAGTAACCATCTTGATTATAGTAGAAAAGAAAATTCTTAAAAAGAGGCAAATAGGACAAGGATTAACTGAGCTCCGATAGTATAACGGTTAGTATTGGGGATTGTGGATCTTTATGAGCAAAATTCCCTAGGTGACGGTTCGATTCCGTCTCGGGGCACCAAATTTTTCTTTTCTTCATTTTTAGGAAAATTTAAAGGAAAGTTATATTCTCTTTAGATTATCAAGGTGATAAGGATGCCATGGGTAGATGAAGTGATAATGGGAGGAACATTCGATCATCTCCATCAGGGGCATAAAGCGCTTTTAGAAGCAGCAATAAGTATGGGAAACTTCATTAGAGTAGGAATAACTACAGATGAATTCGCTAAAAGTCTTAGAAGATCTGATTCCCATCTTCATCTCATGCAACCATTGGATATTAGAATAGATAAACTAGAAAAATATCTTCAATCTAGAGGTTGTGAAAAATTCGAGATTATTGAGATAGATGATAGATATGGTTTTGCTCTTAACTCACCTGATGCAGAAGGTATTGTTGTGACTGAAGAAACATATCCTACTGCAGTGGACATTAATAAGCTTAGATCGATGAATAGCATTGATCAATTACTAATTCTTGTTATTCCTTTTGTTTTTGATGACGAGGGGATAATTATCAGTTCTAGAAGAATTCGACAACAACTAGCTGAAATAACTGAAAAAGAATAAATGCAAAGTATGATATTAGGAAGTTAATCTCTTGTTTCTATTCCTCTTAGGATTTCTTCACCCATTGTTATGAAAGCATCGGGAACATTAGTACCTGTTTTTGCAGAAGTTTCTATAAAGCCAATACATCCAGCCTCTTTAGCATATTTCTTTCCTTCTTCTGTAGAAACATCTCGAAGATCTTCCAGATCATTTTTGTTAGCTACTAACATTAACATAATTCTTGGACTTTCAGTTTTAGCTTCTTTAATCCATGTTTGTAGATTTTCAAATGATTGACGTCTAGTAATATCATATGTAACTAAAGCTCCTAAACTCCCTTTGAAGAAAATTTGACGCATAGAAGCGAAACGATCTTGTCCTGCTATATCCCAAAGCTGTAGACAAATTCTTGTGTCTTTTATTGTCTCAAATCTGGAATATGGTTCCATTCCAATAGTCATAAGGTATCCAGCTTGGAATTTATTGTGAATAAACCTCTGAACTAAGCTTGTTTTTCCTACAGCCCCATCGCCTAATAATAGTATCTTAAAGGTGTATTTGTAGCTTGTCATTTTATAACAACCTCTTATCGTTATTGTTTATAATTATTTTGTTAGAGTTTAACGATATAAGGAAGTTTATATTATTTCTTAGTTTGTGACATGTCTCTTTAAAGAAAGTTTAAAATCATCTTTTTTTTCATACACTCAGTTGATATGTTAGATCCTAATAATCTCGATTTCATAAAACTAGGCTTTCATGCAGGTCTAGAGGTTCACCATCAGATTACATCTGATCGAAAGCTCTTCTGCAATTGTCCTCCAATTCTTGAAGAGGATCCAGAAGCAATGGATTATAGTTTTTTCCGATATTTTCGACCCGTACTTGGAGAAATGGGTGATTTTGATCCTGGTATGCTGGTTGAATTTGAAAAGAACTATAAAGTCATCTATTTCGCTTGTGAGAGAAACACATGTACTTATGAGATGGATGAAACACCACCATTTGCTCCTGATCCAGAAGCAATTAGGAAAGGTTTCCTTCTCTCTGCATATTTCAACTGCTCTGCTTATGCTGAAGAAATAGTTGTTAATCGTAAACAGTATCTTGATGGTTCCATCACTACTGGTTTTCAGCGAACTTTTATTTGCGGAAGGGATGGGTGGGTCCCTGTTAATGGAAAGAAGGTAAGGGTTACTAATGTACATATCGAAGAAGATGCTGCAAGGAGAGTTAATTGGATTGATACTTCAAGCAGAACTGTCTATTTTAATTTAGATAGACTGGGGGTACCTCTTACTGAAATAATAACTGAATATACTGATGTTGATACACCTGAAGAACTAATTGAAACAGCTAAACAAATAGGACGTGTTCTTAGATTAAGTCGAGTTGGAAGAAGAGGGCTTGGGTCTGCTAGACAAGATGTAAATATAACAATTGAGGGGGGAGATCGGGTAGAAGTTAAAGGTGTTCAAGACCTTCATTTGTTTGATCTCTTATGTAGACATGAAGTTGTTAGACAACATGCTCTTATTGAAATCATGGAGGAAATGAAAAAGAGGGATATCAAGAAAGAAGATTTTGAACATACTTACATTGACATAAGTCATGTTTTAAATCTGGAAGACGGATCAAAGGCTTTTGCTTCTGTTTTTCCAAAAATGAAAGGAATTTTCGGTCTTGAGGTACAACCAAACAAAGATTTCGGTCTGGAAGTCTTTGAAAAAAGTATGTTAATAACTGGTATACCTCGTAAATATCAGTTTCACAGTGACCAACTTGAAGAAAATGCAGTAAGGAATAGATCTGATTATCCTTGTAGTGTTAGCATATCTCAGAAGGATTACTTGGAAATCTGTTCGATTTTGAAACCAGGATTATCTGACGCAGTCATTGTAGTTGTAGGGTCTGAAAGAAAAGCAATGCATTGTTTGAAGAAAATCGTAGAGCGAGTTAAGATTGCTATTGATGGTGTCCCTCAAGAAACAAGAAGATTCGTTCAAAATGGGAATTCAGAATTTCTCCGAGTGATTCATGGAAAAGACCGTATCTATCCTGATACAGATACTCCTCCTATTGTAATTTCCTTGGATAAGATACAAGAAATGACAAAGGATCTCGGAGACCGACCTTGGGAAGTGTTTGGAGATTTGAATGATAAATATAGCTTCTCACATGATCAAATTGATCTTCTAATTAGAGATGAAAAAGTTGAGAAATTTTACGATTATACTGAAACAAGAAAGATTGATGCTAATTTAGCCTACAAACTCTTGATAGATCTTCCTCGTGAGAAAAGAAGAAGTGGTGTGATTCTTTCGAATGAAATAATTGATACTATCGCTGAATGGTTGGAGAAAAAGGATATAATAGCAGAGCAGATTAGTATTCTATTAAAGATTCTTTTAGAAAATCCCAATTTTACTTCATCAGAGATCAAAGCAAAATTAGGTACAAGACAGATACCAATAAACGAATTGGAAGAGATGATACTTTCAAAATTGAAAGAATTTAATTTTGTTCCATCAACACAAGATGAGAGATATAGTGACTTACTTGTGCCAAAAGTAGTAGGCGTAATTATCAAGGACGTTGGTTATGCTTTCTCTGGTGAGTATTTGGTAGAAGCTGTGAGACATGTAATTTCCAAACAGGAGGATGAATAAATTGAGTGGTTCAGAAAATGAATTTGATCCTGAAGGATACAGAGGTCCATTAAGAGATCGATTGTTGAAAGATAAAATTAGAACCTGGAGTAAAGTAAGTGTTAAGAAAGGGGATGCAGAATACGAAGGTCTGTTACTACCCAGAAGTCAACACACTGATGATAATTATATAACTCTAAAAGTTGATACAGGTTATAATTTAGGAATTTTAATTGATGAAGAAACAATTATCACAGAAATTGGTTACCAAAAAGGTCAGTATAAGCTTCCTCATGTCGATGTTAAGTTTAAAGATGAATTACCAAATGTAACTTTATTGGGAACAGGAGGAACAGTTGCTTCTAGGTTGGATTACAGGACTGGTGCCGTACTTCCGGCATTTACACCCGAGGAATTATTTTCAGCTGTTCCAGAACTAATCTCTACAGTTAATTTAACTCCAAAGACACTCTATCAGATTCTAAGTGAGAATTTCCAGCCAGAGTATTGGGTGAAAACAGCAGAAGCAATTGGAAGAGAAATAGAACAGGGAGCAAATGGAATAATCATAGGTCATGGTACAGATACTATGTGTGTGACAGGATGTGCATTATCCTATTTTCTAAGAAATCTTCCTGTTCCTGTTGTGTTGGTAGGTAGTCAAAGAAGTTCAGACCGTCCTTCATCAGATGGTCCAAGAAATATTCTTTTTGCAGCAAATTTAGCAGGGCATCAGGATTTTGCGGAAGTTGCAATATGCATGCATGGAAGTACAAGTGACAGTTATAATCTAATCCATAGAGCAACCCGATGTCGCAAAATGCATTCTGCAAGACGAGATACTTTTCGTACATTATCAGATATTCCACTTGGCAAAATTGATGAATCAGGCGTTACTTGGTTTAAAGATGACATTTCACCAAGAAAACCTATCGATGATTTCTATGTAGATACAAAAATTGATACTAGAGTTGGAATGCTTTATTTCTATCCTGGTATGAATCCTGATATGCTTGATTCAATGGTTGATTTAGGGTATCATGGAGTAATAATAATAGGTACAGGATTAGCTCATGTAGGAACTGATGTATATCCTGCTTTAGAAAGATGTCAAGAAGAAGAAATTCCCATAGTTATGGTAGTTGAACCCCTCTATGGTTTTGCTCAGCTTCGAGTATACGAAACTGGACGTGATATGTTAGCTAGAGGAGTTATAGAGGGAGAAAATATGCTCCCATCTGCTGCTTATACAAAATTAATCTGGACTCTTGGGCACACAAGGAATTTAGAAGAGGTCAAGGAAATTATGCTAACTCCTATGGCTGGTGAAATTACAAATAGAGAAAGTCCAAGAGGATTTATGCTACTTCAGGGAATTGAAAAAGGAATTGATAACATTCTAAAGAACCTATAATTTAAAAACAAAACTTTATAGTCAGTGAGAAATTGCATAGATTAATGTATATTAGCCACTATGATGTTCGTTTGTTTTACAAATGCCCAACGCTGCTCTACCTTAATCTGCATGGACCTCAAGATGAAAAGCAGATTCACCCAATAATACAAAGAAGAAAACAATATACCAGAAATTCTTTTTTAGAATCAATTAATGTGGAACAAGAAACTCAAAGAACTATATCCCAAATGGAAAAAGCAAAGAAATCAATCTATCAATGTTTTATAAGTACAAACAATCTTGTTGCAAAGGTTGATCGCCTTGACAAAGTAGACAATGAAAGTAACTTAGGTTCATATTCTTATGCAGCTTCTTTTACAAGAAATACTCTCACTCCTAAGAAACCTCTCTTAATGGAGGGAGTATATGTTTCATACATCCTTCAAAAAATATTGAATACTGAAATCAACGAATTTTATGTCCAAAAACAAAATGATATCGAACCAATCAGTATAACGGAATACCTTTCCGATTTTGAAAAAGATTTAGTCTTAATCGATGAAATTATTCGAGGGGAGAAGGAAATATCACCAAATTACGTACGTACTTGCAGAGTATGTGAGTGGAGATATTATTGTAAAAAAACCGCTGCTGAAAGCTCAGACTTAACTCTAATAAGTGGAATTGGTGGAAGAATCAAAAAGAAGCTGATTGCGCTAGGGATAGAAGATGTACCAAGCTTAGCACAAGTTGATTTGAACAGTTTACCAAAGGACCTTACAAGTAATGCTGATTTTGATTTTTTTGTAAAACAAGCAAAATCAATAACTCAGAAAGAAGCAATTGTAAGAGAAAGCATAAAATTACCTGAAACTCCTATAGAGCTTTATGTAGACATAGAAGGATCTTCTCATCACAATTTCGTTTGGATCATAGGTTGTTTAATGAGAAAAGAAGGAGAAGTAGAATATATTTCATTTCTAGCTAACACACCAAAAGAAGAAAAAGAAATGGTTGTTTCATTTTTAGATTTTATCTCGAATCTTGGAGATGATTTTACTCTTTATCATTGGTCGTCTGCAGAACCCCAATACTTCAAGAATCTATTCACCAAATATTCCCTCCCGTTAGATATACTAAATAAACTGAATCATAACTCATTTGACCTGTTTCCAATATTTAAAAGAAAAATTATCCTACCATTGTTTACTTACACATTGAAGGATGTAGCGAATTTTCTTGGATTCCAATGGCACGATCCACTTACTGATGGAGCAACTAGCATTGTGCTTTTTGATAAATGGTACTTTGAGAAAGATAAGAAATCTCTTCAGAAAGCTATTTCTTACAATTCGGATGACTGTAAAGCTCTACTTATCATCAAAGACTATCTATCCAAAAAACTATCAGCCAAATAGTCTAACCTATGCTCAATTCAAAAAGGTTATTAGTAAGAAATTTGTTTTTCTTACGGTTAATATGCCTGATGCAGAATTAACAGGTGATTTAGGTGTCATTGGTGCAGGTGTAGGAGGGCTTGGTTGTGCAATTATAGCTGCCTACAAAGGTCTCAAAGTAGTGGTTTTTGAAGGTGGGCGTATGGGCGGAATTGTTACAACACTTTATGCTCGAAAAATAGTTGAAAACTATCCAGGTGCTCCTAGTATTCTTGGTAAAAGATTGATTGATGAGTTTATAATCCAAGCTGAAGAAGTACAAGCAAGAATTTTAAATGAAAGAGTTGTCAATGTAAAACAAAACGAGAAATTTCTTACAATTGTAACCAACGAAGGGAGTTATAATTTTCGTAGTATTGTAATCGCTACAGGTTCCCGACCTGCAGAATTAGGAATCCCTGGGGAACGTAAGTTCAGACTTAAAGACAGAGGAGTCTATAATTTTATAACAGATCCAGATAAGTTCAAGGGTAAAGAAGTACTAGTCGTTGGTGGTGGTGACACCGCAATAGATGCTGTTCATGGTCTTCATCGTATTGCCAAAAAGATTTATCTTGTCCATCGTAAAAACAAATTCAGAGGAGCAGAAACTAAAGTAAATCTAATTGTAGAGGACAATATGGCTGAAATTATTTATAATCATGTTGTAGATGAACTAAAAGGTGAAAAGGAATTAGAAGAAGCGGTTTTAGAAAATATTGAAACAAATATGAGAAGAGAAATAAAAGTTGATAAATGCATTCTAGCTGTTGGAATGACTACCAATTTGGAAATCTTTGAAGATCTAGGGATTCTAACCGAGGGTAAATATATCAAAGTAGATAAAGAAATGAGAACAAGTGTTCCAGGAGTTTTTGCTATTGGAGATATAGCTACCCAATATCAACTAATTGTTATAGCTGTTGCTCAAGGAGCAAAAGCTGCCCATAACGCATTTGGAATGATTCGGAAACCTTATTGGTACAAAGAAGAAGAATGGCCTACTTTTGAATCTTGCTAATTTTCCTTATTTTCTTTTTCCCTATTTTTATATCTTAAATCATAGCTCAAATAGAAGAAATGTTACAAATGCTACTGATATCAGAAGCGTTGTGTTATCAATAAATTTGTAATTAAATGCTTCTACTAGCATTGCAACAAAACCAATGACTACTGCTTTCCACCAGAATCCTGGAAATGGAAGCATATTATTAAAACCGAATGTTATAATAACTCCGATGAAGGAACCAAAGAAAACAAAAAAAGATCCTTCAACACTTCTTTCTTCAAAAATCTTGTATTTTAATCTCCCGTAAGGTCTTCCTATCATCTCTCCCAAACCATCCCCCAAAGCAACAGCTAGAACTGCAATAGTGTATATATAAACCATGTTTCTATAAGCAAAAACAAAGAAAATAAGAAGAAGAGCAAAAGCTGTTGAAAGACCATTTAAAATAAGTTCATATTTTCTTTCTCCCTCTCTAGTACATTCATCAACAATTCTTTGAATAAAACTGAACCTAGGTATGATAGATACAACTAGCAGAATAGCAGCTATAAAAATAAGAGTTACAACAACATCAAAAACATTTTTGGCGAAAAAAGGGAAAAAAGCAACATACATATGCAGAATCATATGTCCTAATTTTCGAACTTTCCACTTTGGCATTTTTATTGCTTTGAAAATAAAGATAAGACTCAAGATAATGAATGATAGTAAAACTGTAACAGCTACAAATACCCAATTAATTTGAGTAGTATCAAATATCATTGAGTCACTACCTTCTCTTAGTTTGCTGGTTTACACAGAAGTTCTTTTATTTTCATGTCAAAGAAATTTTGTGTATGTGCTGGTTTGATAACCCAAGCAGTATCTGCTCCTCTACCTGTTCCACCCACCGCAATTAAATCATCCATTGTAATAACTCCTGCGTCTGCAGCCATTGCAACTATCTCTGCACATACTTTGGTTCCTTGACCAAAAACTCTGAATGTTTCAGCAATTAATTCTGCTATCATCCAAGTTCCATGTTTTTTACGTATCGCACGACCAATACCTGCCATCGCATGGGTAGCTGTTACAACTGTAACATTCTTCTCTTGAAGTGTTTTTATTGTTTCAGCTGGAATTTCCATCTCCCCTGGAGCCCGAAATCCTGCTTGATGTGTAACTACTACTAATTTTACATTAGAGAAAAACTCCATCGCTTTTAATGCTGTAGCTCCTGATGTAGTAGCAATCACAATCTGATTTATTCCTCCTTTCTCAACTCTCTCTTTAACAATCTCTAAAACCTCATCTGTATAGTTACCAGGTTTCTCAAAATAAACAGCCATGTCTACAAATAGTAAGTCTTCCTTATATTTTTTTACTAACGTATTAATCATGTTTTAGCATTAAGTAAAACAAAAAATCATCCACAATTTCTTTCTTCGAACACATTATTATTCCATATTAACTAGCATTTCTTTAGAAGAATCACTTTTCATTGGATATCTTGAAAAACTTTATAGATGGCTTTGGGCTAAGGTTTCACTAATGAGCGTTAGATTCGAGCTTAATGAAGGCAAAGTCAACGCAGTGAAAATAAGCATTCGTAAACGAATTCTAAACAAAAAACAAACAGAAATTCTCGATATTTTCACAGATTGTGTCTACAATGCGATGCCCAGTATAGCTAGAGAAACCTTACGGGCAATTTTAATCTGCGCAACTAGAGACTGGGAAATGAGTAGGGTGCTCCCTCTTAACGATTTCAATTTCATGCATGTTAATGATAGAATCAAAGAATTTGACAACATTTATGGTTTCTTTGTGGCTCGAATTCAAGATCTTCTGCTTGAAGAATTAGATGAAGAATTAGTAGATTTCATAAGAAAAGCATCACTTACAAACTATAGAGATTTTCTGGGCTCAGAAGGTTATGAAGTGGATTACTATAGTTTTGATTAAATTCAATATCTTCTGTTTTTCTTCTGGATAAACAATTTATACTAGTTAGTTCATTTTTGATAATCTTAAGGTGTTATTATGAGAAAGAAGTTATATTTCCTATTTACAATTATTTCTCTATCTTTAATTCTTTCAAGTACATTAAACAGTCGAACAAATGCTCAAGATACTATTAATATTCTTTTGGTTGGAACTGAGATAGAAGATGCTCTTCTAGCAAGAATAGAACTAGATCCAATTTTTGTGGTTTCTAGCCAAGAAATTATAGGTTCTGATTTATCCGGAATTGATTGTTTAGTGCTTCTTGATTATGCCCCCTCTTGGTCTGAAGTATCCTTATTTGATTCTTATGATGGTGGATTAGTTATCTTTGTTGGAGAGAACTTGGTTAGTAATGCAAGTCTACTTGTTCATTTAGATCTCTGCTCTTCTACCTCAGGAATTCTTTATGATGATTATACATTACCCATACCTACAGAATCTGGAGAAAATCATTTATTCATCAATGCGATTCAATGGAACTCTGTTCCTAAACTTTCCAATTATACAAATCTTGACTTAATTGGAGAAATTCTAGTTGAAACAAGTACTGATAGTGAAAATCCTGGTATACCTCTTGTTGTTGGTTCTTCTGATGACAAACAAATGGTGTTCAATTTCTACCCCAAAATGACTTCTAATACAGAGATGATCGAATGGCCTTATTTCAATTATTTATTGTATTTAACTATGACTTCTACATCTGAAAATCCGAATCTTTCTTATGCAAAATGGCAATACTCTCCAGTTCCACATACTATTGAAACTGTTGTCTTAGGAGTATCAGTTATATTGACAATTATAGTTACAGGTATCGCTTTCATCTATGCTAGAAAATACTCGAAGAAAAATCCTATAAAAAAGAAAGATCTTGCAGAGGTGAGTAAGGAAATAAAAACAGACGATAAATGGGAAGAAGTGGGAATGCATCGGCAACTAGGGGGATTTTTAGTTCAATTATTCCTGGGACTGCTTATAATATTACCAAATGTTGTCATGAGTGCTCTTGTTTTTCCATTGATTATCTTACCAAGTCCTCAAGCAGCAGGATTTTACGATTTCACTATAAGATTCTTTGAGGCTCTTTGGTTGTTCTTTGATCTTGGTACTTCTGTAGTGCTTGTTAAATTCTTTAGTGAACATAGAGTAAAGAATCCCAAACAAGCAATTAAGTATGTTCAACTATTTGTCTGGTTCCAGATGCTATCGGGAATAGCACAATTATTTTTGATTTCATTTTTAGGCTCAATGATCTTTCCCCACACCTTTTTAGCGCATATGACTTGGATTTTTGTAACGCATGCTTTTTTCCAATGGCCAGCATTTTTCCTAGTATTCATGTATCTTTTCCAAGCAATGAATAGAATAGATTACTATCAAATACTCAATTTACTACTATATGGAATACTAAATATTTCACTGCAGTATGTGTTAATAGTTGTCTTCAGAATCACTCTAGGTAAAAATCCT
This sequence comes from Candidatus Heimdallarchaeota archaeon, assembly GCA_023270155.1. GTDB lineage: Archaea > Asgardarchaeota > Heimdallarchaeia > Heimdallarchaeales > Heimdallarchaeaceae > UBA460. Next base: position 24,678 of record JAGLTB010000140.1, read on the forward strand.
GTTTTCGGTGATGGATTAGCAGGAGCAATTGGATACAGTGTTGGTTTTTATGTTATTCAAGTGACTTCTTTCTTGATTGGATTATGGATGTTCAGAAGACTAGGATTTTCCTTGAAATCAATTTTCAGAATAGATTTTTCATGGGCTGAAGTTAAAGAAACCTTCAAATTTGGGCTCAAATGGATGATGGGGGCTATTTTACCTCCTATTGGATGGTTTATTCAATTATTCCTATTATCGAAATTCTTACCTAACTATACTCAACAACAAGGATTCTTCTCTATTGCTTGGAATTTTGCTATGATTGTTATGCTTGTTGGTCTCTTTACCCAGGGTATATTGCCTGCAATATCTGAATCTTACCATGCTAAGAAGAAAGTTTTAACTCGTTACTATACTGTAAGTTCTCTAAAGTGGAGTGCATATTTTGATTGGTATCTTGTTGCTGCTTTACTAGCTGTAGGATGGCGATTTATACTAGGTGGAGCTGGTGCTGAATGGGCAGGTGCTTCAGTCTTGATATTTTGGTTCTTATTCTTTCATGCAATAGGATACTTCTCATGGCTAGGTGATTGGTGCTTTGCTGGTTCAGATAGGCCTGCATGGGCTGCTACTAGCTGGATTATAGAACAAGTTATACGCGCTTCATTATTAGCAATATGCATCCCGAGATACGAGTTCTTTAGTACTAATTTTGGTTCTCCCATGGTGGCAGTTATGTTCGCGTACTTTCCAGCTCTAATTATAAAGAACATATTTATGTGGTGGCAAATAAGACGTAATGAATATTTCAAATTCAAATGGAAAGATTTACTGTGGCAAGGTTTTGCCGCTCCTCTTATATCCGCAGCAATATTGTTCGGAATTTTCGAAGGATTATTTAGGTTGATATGGCAAGGAGAACTTATTACTTCAGTTGTAATCCTTCTTATTGGAACTTTAGTAGGGTTGTATCTTTTTGCATTTCTAGCCAGTTGGTTTGGAGCTTTTGATGATAACACTCTTGAAGAACTTAAAAAGGCAACAGGAATGGCAAAAGGTTTTGGATTTATGGCTAAACCTCTGTACAAGGTAACTGAATGGGCAGCAAAAATCTCCCCACTCCATAATAAATTTCCAATCTCAATATATGAAGAAGCTGCTAAAGAAGCTGCTGAACTAACTCGAGAAAAAACCCAACTTGTAATATAATCCTTCTCTTTTCTTATTTTTTTGTTTTTTTTGCAGATTGAATAGTTCTCCTTATCCACTCGTCAATATTAGAATCATTCTCTAATTCTTCACAATATTCCCAGTAATCTCCCGCAATTAAACCCATTAAAGATATTTTTTTGAACTTTCTTGGTTTTTTTGGCGTTGCCGTGAATAAGAACAATAATCTAGCAGCTTTAGCTTTTAGTTTCTTCACGTCCAAAGAATAGTCTAACGGTATTTCATCATCCTGTAAGGTTATAGCAACTTCAAACGATTCTGTGTTTATAGCTGCAAATTTGGTTAAAGCTAATAAACTGTAGTTTCTGATCCAGTCCATTCTAGAAGATTTTTGAGCATGATTGTATAAGGAAGTTAAACACCC
>JAGLTB010000141.1 GCA_023270155.1 Candidatus Heimdallarchaeota archaeon
GATTCTTTTAACATTGCAGGAATTTCAGGTTTTACAGATGATTACCTCGAATATGATTTATCTATTTCTGCTAATCGAGACGATTATATAATATTCAAATCAGCTATTGATAATAAGGACGCAACTTTAGAATCAGGACAAGTAAGAGTGGCACAAAGATTTAGTATACCCTGGGACTATGGAGTTTTCTATGGAGCTGAAATTTATCTTGATACAACAGGTCCTACTTTGGGTAACGATACACTTGAACTATTTATCGTTAAAGCTGATGGAACTGGACAACCAAATATGATTGACAGAAGAGCTATTGATATAAATGGTCCATATAATTCTTCCAATTCACTTCCAGCAAGTTCAACAGGAAATTATGCTTATTATGATTTTGTTAATATTACCTCACCTAGTGATGATGTTGTACTCGAAAAAGGCAATTATTTCGTTGTAGCTAATCTTTCGTTTTTTGATGATACAGCTGATAAATTCTTTTGGGAAGGACAGTCATTTGTTTTTGCAGATTTTCCTAATTATGTACATGATGAAATCAGTTGGAGTTTGATTGGTGAGATAAGAGATTTAGTTGTTGACTTGAAACCTTCATATTCTAATGGAACAACATTAGTCTTTCCAGATCCGACTGAAATAGGTCTCCAAGATAATGCTTTAGGTGTTACATCGCTGAATCAACAAATTGCATCTGTTGGTTTACACACTCTTACTAGTAATACATCTGTTGATATTAGTATGAATAATAGTTATATATTAAGCCAAATTCTTGATGGAACATCCTCATATACTGCAGATAATTCAACATATCCTAATTATGATGTATCATGGGAAGTTATTTGGAATATTCCGCAAGTGGATTTAATGTCATATACAAATCCAGTGAGGAACCATTATGTAATCACACCAGATGATTGGAGTAATTCAATCTATTCGATATTATTGAACGATAGTACTTCTGTCCCCAATACACGAAATCCATCAGGTTATGAATGTAGTATCTTAGTTCTTCTTTCAGGGAATAAGTACTTTGAAGGAGAGTTTAAATTACAAACTTCAAGTCCAAATTATATTACAAACTCACAAATTTCAGATGGTTTTCTAATAACAGATAAGTTTACTTTAGGCTATTGGACTACAGATACAATAGATGCATATGGACATGAAGGTTCAACAGTATTTGTAGAAGTTGGAATAAATGATATTATACAGAGTGGAGGAATACTGGAATTCACTTTGTTCAATAGTACAGGTGGAATCATTCCTTGGAAGGATCCTCTCTTATTACCTGCCAATCTTAATTACACTGATACTTCCTATTATACAGGATTGGGTTATTTCGATTCTGGAGAAAATGTTTTCAAACATAATATCTCTATCGATCCATCAATAACTGAAAGCGATAAAGAAGGGGAATGGACCGCATTTGTCATTTGGGAAAATGGCACAGAAGTAGGATTATTTTCAAGTACAATCAACGTAGAAAAACCTACACTTGCTGAGTTTGCTTGGGAAGAAACTCTAGGTCAAAATGATATGACTAATGATACTATGACAGAATTACCTAGAATAAATGGTCATGGAATCAGTGTAGAAGTTGATTATTATAATATAAGTGATCCTTTCTTTTCTGGAATAGGTACAACAATCGTCAATGCGAGTGTTACTTATTTAACAAGTTGGGGAGATTCAGGATCTTTAGTTTTTGACGGTTCTAAATATATTTTTGATATTATTACTGACGCTCCAGCTGGAGTATATACGGTGGATTTAATTGCTTCAGGACCTTTCCTAGAAACTCAATCAGTTCAATTTTCAGTTAGAATACTTCATCAATTTGACCTATCTCCTGTTCGTACCAGTTATGAAGTAAACTATACAAATGAAGTGACTGTTTCTTTTGAATTGAGAGATATTTCTGATGGAAATGCTCTAATTCAACCTGATAATATATTTTTAACTTTTGATGGTTCTTCATTATATCCTTCTGATTATAATTACACTTTTGAAAATGATAGGATAAAAATCACTATAGACACAGAGAATGTACAAGGAACAATTTTATCTACAGATAGTTATGAATTAATAATTACTGTCTCTAAAACTGATTTTGTTTTCGATTATGGAATAGACATAGCAGTAGATAGTACAACAATTGTTGTAACTCCAATTCATACAAATATAGAAATCGAAAACTCAGTTACGGAAGCGAACAGTAATAGTCAAATCACAATATCTTTTAGATTTGTAGATACGAATAATTCTGTTGATATACCAGGAGCGACACTGGATGTAAGATTTGATATTGAAGAAGTAGAATTAGTTA
>JAGLTB010000142.1 GCA_023270155.1 Candidatus Heimdallarchaeota archaeon
TTATAAGAACTAAAGAAAACATCAAAATAGCAATAGAACCAACAATTTTTCTAGGTGAAGCTTTCATAATTAAATCCCCTAAATTAGTAGAAGGACATGAACAATTAAAAATGTTGAGAAACTAGCAATACAATTTCATGAAGTTATGTTGTTATCTATTGCAATATAAATTAGACTTACTATATAATTTGCTGCTAGTAAAAGGAAAGCTAGAAGTATTAGTTTCATAGCTGTTACATTCCTCTTGGCATGTTTTCCAGCTGCTATCATTTCTTTCCCCCAGTAAGTATCATCTTCTCTTTTAAATTCCCAATAATCTAAATATTCCTCTTCATCATATTCGGGATCACAGATTATTCTGATCTTGTCAGTTACCGCCTTCTTTGATTCTAATTCTTTACCGTCTGCTTGTAGGAGTAATGATACAGCTTTTTTTGGTGGATTTTTGAAAACTTTGGGAACATATACAACACCTTTTTCAGCATCAATTTTCTTTGGAAGCGATTTCTCGTTTACAATTATGTTTATTGAATCAGGATCTATGATTTTAGGATCGTATTTTACCCTTATCTGAAAATTAGAAGGAGTAACAGCTTGATCGTCAGGTTCAACAATTCTCATTTTTGGGGGAAGATTATATCTACTTAATCCGCCTATACATCCTCCCACTATTAAGAGAGCTCCTGGGATATATAGCAATGACGTACTGAAGAATTCACCAGGTAGATATTGAGTAAATCGATCGATAAGAAGCCAAATTATAAGCTCAATAAGAAGGATTATTCCTCCCCATTTTAATGAAAAAAATCCCATTATTTTTAGCTTTTCCTTCCAATTAAGTCTAAGGTAATCTATCTTCTTTTTATCCTTTCTTTTATCCTTCTTCTTGAACATTGCTTTAAAATCCATTGTCAATCACTCACAATATATTTGAATAGGGATAAGGAATAGAAGACCATTAGAAGGGCTAAATGAACACCTAATACTGTTCCAAAAATTGGATCGTAACCTGGAATTGTAAAGGAACCAAATGTAGCGTAAATAAAAATAGTTCCCCCTCCAAAAAGCAAGGTAACACTAAGTGCTAGAGCCCCCATCATTTTAACAACGACAATGTCAAACTGTCTGTCTGGCTTAGGCTTGCTCTTAGGAGGTTTTTGTTCACTCATAATTATTCCTTTTCTAGACTTTACATTTATAAATTGATTCAATCGAAGCTCAAATTTCTAAAGTTGCTTCTGAACATCAACTATCAAACCTTAAGGGTACTATTTCTTCTTACTTCTTGCTTTTTTAGGTTTCTCTTTTTCTTGGGAGAGAAAGATACCACCTTCTTTCTCCTCAATCAAAACCTCTTTTTGAACTTCTAGAGTTTCTAGTATATAGCGAGGGAGCTGAACGTTGCCATAAGAATCAAGATAGACTTTATGCACATCACGAATGGTCTTTAGTTCTTGCGTTCCTGAAAAACCGGATATTCTGCCATCAACAATTTGTACTAGTTTATCTGTTGATTTAGCAACATCAAAATCATGAGTTACCATAATTGCAGTAATACCATGAGTTTCATTTAAGTGCTGAAAATATTTTAGAAGCTCTCCAGCTGTTTTGGAATCCAACTCACCTGTGGGTTCATCAGCTAGAAGTAAGTGAGGTTGATGGGCAAGCGCACATGCTAGTCCTGCTCTTTGTACTTCTCCACCACTCAATTGTGATGGTTTATGATGTACTCTGCGATCTAAACCAACCTCACCCAGCAGTTCATATGCACGTTTCACTCTTTCTTCTCTAGGAATACCCAACAATCTCATTGGAATTTCTACGTTTTCAAGTATTGATATCTCCCAGATTAGATTCCTGTTAGGTATTTGCCAAAGTGTTCCTACTTTATGCCTTCGATACATACTTCTGTCGTCTTCTGCAAGTTGATCAAGTCTAACTTCTCCTACTCTAATTTGTCCAGCAGAAGGAGCTGTCATACCTGCTAAAACAAGAAGAAGTGTCGTTTTTCCACTTCCAGAGGGTCCAATAATTGATACGAACTCTCCTTCTTCAACATCGAGTTCAATTCCTCTTAGAGCTGGAACTCTAACATTGGTTTCTTTAGTTTGATAGATTTTCATCAAATCTCTTATTTCAATAAACGACATTTTCTCACCTATGCTGATTGTCTTAATTCAGTACCTATTTCTTGTCTTGTAGAAGTAATCGTAGGTATAGTTGCTCCAAGAATAGCAGCTCCTAGCAACAGTCCAATAACAGTAAATATTTGTCTTATTGGGATAGTTAGAAAATAGGGAGGAATGTTTCTTGTGAATGTTAGTACACCCATCAACATCGATGAAGCGATATAACCTATAATTATTCCTAGAATTGTTGTAAATGCCAGTAATGCAATATAAACAGAAAGATAGTATTTGATTAATTGCCCTGTGGATATTCCTATTGCTTTCATAGTTGCTATCTCTTTCGATTTATCTATCAGTTGAATTGATGCAAAAAGTGCCAATATAATTACATTAATTGCAAAAGACATTATAAGAGTTGAATTTATCGCAGAGTAGAGAATTGATGAGCGGGGACTATCAGGTTTAACATATATTTCTTCTTCTACATTATTAATTAGACCAGATGTTACGATAGTTCCAATTCTTTCCGACGTCGTTTCTATATCATATCCTTCTGCTACCTTAATGTAAAGATAATCGATAACATCTAAAGGTGAAACGTAAATATTTTCTAAGAAACTGAAATCAACAACAAAATGGTAAACGGATGCCAAAGCGTTTGAGACTGAAATACTGCTAACTAGATTTGGCCAATATTTGTATTTTCCAGCTAAAAAGATTGTTAGATTTAAATCCATTGTAGGATCAGTAATTGGAGGTATTAATCTAAATTCTTCACTGTATGCAGTATACGTTATTGATTTTTCTTCTCCCACTTTATCACCTAAAATATCAAGCTCATTTTCTTGCATCAGTACTGTTAGAGGGGTGTCCAATAAATCGAGCATATCTTCTAGATCAATATCACTAAAATCTGATCTGAAATAGGCAGTATCTGAATAACTCGTTCTATTGATTGCTAGCACAGAATAAGTAACAGTTGTATCTCCTTCATCATGAAGATTAATAAATCTCACAACAGATATTGACTCAACTTCTGTAAGATTTCTTATGTTCTGTTTAAGATTCTCATTCTCTATTGGAAAACTTCTAATTACTATATCTGCTCCTAAATCATAATAAGCTCCATCAGCATTGAATTCTTGGTAGGTTGATGGTACTACTATAGTGCTTATTACTAAAGAAAATGAGAGACAAATTATCACTGAAGATCTCGCAAAGCTCTTTTGATACCTAGATATCTCTCTAATACTCAAAGAGGGAATATCCATTTTTAATTTTGAGGTTATCCTTGCTAAACCTCTAGCAAACATTGGAAGTAATCTCTGAACAAAGAGAATCAAACCAAATAGCATGAGGACGATTGATGGTACTCCTATGAACTTTGCTGATTGATCTTGATAATTACTCAAAGCAGGCATCTTGTAGATAAACCATGTAACTATACCGAAAGCTATCAGGATTAGATCTACAAAATATTTGTAATATATTGGTAGACTTTTCTCTATCCTTCCATAATCTTCTATGTCCCTTTTCTTTAGAAGAGTAAACGTATTGAAAAGCTGAATTAAGACTATTGCACCGACACTCCCAAGTAGAGCGATTATGACAGAAGATAGCTCAAGCCTTAAAGGTATCGTCGTGTTTCCAAATGAAAGAAAACCCGAGCTTTTCGTTAGAAGTGCAGCAATAGGCACACCTAGAAATACACCAAAAAACAGAGAAATAGTACCCGTAATTACAGCTTCCAAAGCAAGATAGCTTCCTATTTCTCTTCGTTTTGTTCCTCTTTCAGTCAGAATAGTTAACTGTCGATCTCTCTTCTTTCTAACTAAATTAGCAGCATAAACTGTAAGGATAAT
>JAGLTB010000143.1 GCA_023270155.1 Candidatus Heimdallarchaeota archaeon
ATAAAATGTGTGGAAAAGATGAGTTCGCAAGAATATCAAGACGTGATAACATATAAACAAGAAGTTGTTGAAGTCCTGAAGGATAAAGAATTAACTACACTTTTTGAAGATCAAAATTATGCGCCAATATTAATAGCATTGAGAAAGGGACCTATGACAATAAGCGAGTTAGTACCTAGATATAACCAGATAGTTGCTCAAGAGGTAGCTGACAGAAAATTGCCAGCAAAAGAAACAATAGCAGAGATTGAGAGATTAGAGAGGAAAGATAAAACACTCTATCGTTATGTAAAGTTCCTAGTGGAAAAGGGAGTAGTAGCAGAAGCAGGAAAAAGAGTCAAAATGGGACAAACAGCAACGGAAACACTATTCTGTCGAACAGCAAAAATATTCTTTACTGCAGATAAAATAAAGGATTGGGGGACATATCCAACCTACAAAAAAATGCTTCCAAAGATTGCAAAAATGTTGAGTCTAGCTATGGGTATTCAAGAGATCCCTTTAGAGTGTCTAACAAAGATAATGAACAAAATAAACAACTGCTATGACGTAGAAGCATTAGAGGTGTTTCAAAAATACAATGAAGAAATAGCAGAATTAGTTAAGGACAGCTCTTTTGAAGAAATAGACTGGATGTTAGATAATCTTAGCACTTTACTCTTAATTATGAGAGGAACACAGTTCGAGAAAGAACTGAGAGAATGCTGTAAATGCTGACTTAGAAATTCATAGAAGTATAGAGAACTTCAAGTTTCTTCTTTTTGCTTATTTAATTTTATGAAATGCCAATTTATTCGAAAATCTTATATATACCTTTTACCAAAGAGTATAGTTAGAATATGTTTGTTGATTCTGATGAAGCTTAGAAAAAAACTGGAAAAGAAAATAATTACTCACACGAAAATTAAGGAAAGATATTTGAGAGATTTATCAATAGAGATGATAAAAAGAGGAATTTCGAATAATGAAATTAAAACTCTACTTGACGAAGTAGCCATTAGTTTAGATGAGTTCAT
>JAGLTB010000144.1 GCA_023270155.1 Candidatus Heimdallarchaeota archaeon
GAAGCATATACAGTTGATTGGAAAAATGTCTATTCAGATGCAATGGCATTACAAGCAATCAAAATGGTATTCGAATATTTACCGAGTGCAGTTTCTAATTTAGATAACTTAGAATATAGAGAAAAGATGCATAATGCTGCAACTATTGCTGGGATAGCAATTGGAAATAGTCAGATTGGAGGAGCTCATTCTTTAGCTCATTCTGCTGGTGCAGTTTTCAAATTACCACACAGTGAGATGGTTTCCGTAACTTTACCTCATATGATGAAATACTGTATAGAGGATGAGAAAACAGCAAAATTATATTCTGAGATTGCAGGTCTAATTGGAATAACTCATAGTACTCCCAAAGAAGGAGCTGATAGATTAATTATAAAAACTGAAGAATTAATTAATAAAATCGGTTTAAAAACAAAACTCAGCGAATTTGGAATAAGCAAACAACAACTTGAGGATAACTTAGATACTTTAGTAGATTTCGCACTAAATGATACAGGTTCATTGGTTAATCCTAAAGAACTAAATAAAGATGAAATTAGAAAACTCTTTCTTGATATGTTAGGTGAAGAAAGAGGTGGTTATAGAGGGAAAATACTTCATGTCAATTTAACTTCTGGTGTTGTTAGACATGAAGTCCTAGACATGAAAGCAGCAAAAAGATTCGTTGGGGGAAGTGGATTGGCTGCTTATTATTATTTCAAGTTTTTAAATAAGAAAAATGTAGATGCTCTCTCCCCTGAAAACATACTTATTTTTATGACTGGACCATTAACTGGACTTCCCACATCCTGTTCAGGGAGATATTCTATCTGCTCAAAATCCCCTCTTACTGGTTTTTGGGGTGAAGCAAATTCAGGTGGTCATTTTGGTCCAGAGTTGAAATTCGCAGGTTATGATGGGATCATTATCGAAGGAGCATCAGAAAAGCCTGTATATCTTCATATAGAAGATAATAAAGTCGAGATAAGGGACGCTTCGAAATATTGGGGAACAGGAACTTCTAAAGCTCAAGAATTATTATTAGAAGATTTGAATGATGATACTTACAAAATCGCTTGCATAGGAGAAGCAGGAGAGAATCTTGTTAAGTTTGCATCAATAATGAATAACGGTGGCAGAGCAGCAGGAAGAACTGGTTTAGGAGCTATTATGGGATCAAAAAAACTGAAAGCAATTGCAGTTAAAGGTACAGATCGATACTTCAAATTACCTGAGGAATTTAAGGATAAATCAATAGAAGCTTACGATTTAATCAAAGATGATTTTATGGTTGAGCTAACTCGAGAATTGGGTACTTCGGGTTATGTAGATCTAGCAGTAGAAATGTACGGAGATATGCCAATTAGAAACTGGTCAGAATCCAGTTTTGAAGGAGCTTATGATATTTCAGGTGCAAGCATGGCTGAAACAATTCTGGTTGGAAGAAAGGGATGTTTTAGATGCCCTATAGAATGTGGAAGAATCATAGAAATTCCAGAAGGCAAATACAAACTGGGAAGAACAAAAGGTCCTGAATATGAAACAATTGCAGCTTTTGGTACAAATCTCCAAATAGATAATTTGGAAGCTATAGCTTTTGCAAATAAAATAGCAAATGATTATGGGATGGATACTATCTCTGCAGGTACAACAATAGGTGTCTTGTTTGATTTAGTTTCAAAAGGTGTAGTTGATGAAACTATCATAACTGATGATATAAAATATAAATTTGGTAATCCAGATACTTTAATGAAATTATTGGATATGATTGCTCATCGTGAGGGAATAGGTAATTTCCTTGCAGAAGGAAGTAAAAGGTTAGCTGACAATTTCCTACAAACTGAATTAGCACCACAGATTGCAGGTCTAGAAGTACCTTTTCATGACCCTAGAGCCTTCAGTGGAATGGCCATTCAATACCTAACCAGTCCCAGAGGAGCTTGCCATAGTAATGGGGATGCTTATTTAGTTCAACAAGGAATAATATTTCCTGAACTGGAAATAGATAATCTTCCTGAGGATAGGTTTGAGAGCAAAGGTATAGCTAAACAGATGGCTAGAATTCAAAGCTATAGACAGCTCTATAATGCTATGACAATCTGTATTTTTTATAATCCTCCAGTACCACTTGTTTCAGATTTATTAGGTATGGCGATGAATGAAAAGTTTACTTCTGAGGATATGATGAATTTTGGAGATAGGATTTTTGCACTGAAAAGAATTTTAAACCTAAGATTGGGATGGAAACCAGAATTACAGAAAATACCCAAGGTTATGTTACAGAAACTTGACGGTCCTACAGAAGGAAATATTCCTGATGTCCAAACACAATTAAATGAATGGTATGAATTCAGGAATTATAATCCTACAACTGGATGTCCAACTAATGAAGAACTAGAGAGACTGGAAATAACAGATTTAGTAAAATGTGAAGATTTGTTATTCAAAAACATCTAAATACTCTGTTTTCAGAATTTCCTCGGGTAAAATGGCAGATGATACTCAGCTTAAAATGGAGATATTTTCAGTTCTTTCTCATCCGATAAGACGCAAAATATTGGAATTAATTGAGAAAGAGAAAGAAGTATCATACACTCAGTTGACCGAGACTTTTGAGCTCAAATCAGGTCCGCTTTATCATCATCTACGTAAGATGGGTCAATTTGTTTATCAAAGAGAAGATAAGAAATATTGTTTAACTGAAGAAGGTTTGAAAGCTATAGCTATGCTTCAAGGTGTAGATGGACCATCTTTTGAGGATCTTGGCACACTAGTGAAACCTAAGATTATTCAAATCGGTAAAGTATCCTTAGCTCCATTCATTAAGTTCTTCTCAAAAAATCCATATCATGTTTATATAGAATTCATCATATTTGCAGCAATTAGCGGATATCTTGGAGCAACAAACAAGATCTTAATTGTAGGGAATTTCGTATTAAATTTCGAAATAAGTTTAGTTTTAGCTTATGTCAGTATGTTTGCAAGTTGGATCTTCCTTGCGATTGTTTCCGAAGTGTTGAGTCGATTATTCTATAAGAAGAAGGAAAATACTGTTGCTTTATTTGGTGTTACTAGTTTAATCTTTCTCCCATCATTCATATTTATTTTAGTTGTATGGCTAACAGGATTGATAATGGGAACAACAATTGTTGTACCTACAATTGTACTACTGATTCTTCATGGAATCTTCCAAATATGGAGCTTTTTAGTAATCGCTACTGCTTTGGGAGTACTCAAGGAGCTTTCTCTTGAGAAATCTGCTCTTATTGCATTAATTGGAAATTATATTCAAATATTCAGTGTAATATTCATCATGCTAACATAAAAGATAGAAATAAATCAATTAGGAAGTGTAAAACGACGAACTTACAGAAACGTGTAGTAAAACTTACATTAAATTGTAACAAAAACTACTTAATTGTGTAAGTGAAACTATAATTGAACATAAGTGAAACTATTTAATTAGAAAAAACGAATGGTAAAGTAACCATTAATTTGGGGTTAAATACTATGAAATCAAAAATGATAAACAAACAAACTTTGTTTTTGGGTGGCCTACTGTTTATACTTGTTTTTTCTAGTTTAATGTATATACCAGTATTTGCCAGTGATGACGACGATGATGGTATTCCTGATGATGAAGAAGACGAAGATGACGACGGGGTTCATGACCACGATGAAGAAGATAATAAACGGAAGATACAGATTGAAGTTTCTGATTATGAAGCACAAATTGAATCCAGTTTAAAAACTGGTGATGTTCATAACGAATTTGAGGTTGAAATGCATGCTGAGGATGAAGGATTAAAATTCGAATTTGAATTCGAAAGAGACAATGACACCGTTGAAACTGAGATAGAGTTTTCTGTTAAACTTGCAGAAATTATAGAATATATTGATGATCCAGCAGATGGTTACTATAATGAATCTATTGATGAGGTTGTACAAGTCTACAAACTTGATGATTGGAATCCAATAGAGTATGCAATTGAAACTATAGGAAATGATACTGTTCATGTTTTCTCAATCGAAACAAATGATAGTGTTTTTTCAGCAACAATCTATGTTACTGGTGAATTTACTGTTGTGAATGATGTTTTAGTTGCTCCTACTCAATTAAAGATCGATGTAGGTATTCATAATTTCAATTATACTGAACCTGACTCAGTTCTTGCCTTGAAGGTTAAGCTAGAATCTGAAGAAGAAGTTGATTATGAAGATGATGAAGAGACTGAAGATGAAGAACATGAAAGAGCAACAGATGAACATGAAGTAGAAGTCACACTTGGTGATTATAGCGGATTCTTTTCATGGATTGAAACAGCAACCATTGATGGCGTCGAACAAGAAGTTAAAGCTACTCCTATAGATGTAGGTGTAGAAGAAAATAAACTATACCTGAACTATCCTAGAGGTAATGAAATTATTCATGACCCAAAGATAGGTATTGCAGGTGTTCTACAGATAACTAGTCCAACAGGGTTCTTAGGCATAAGGTCTAGGATCGAGCTTCCTGATCTGTCTAGAAACGAACTCTTGATTGTATCTGCAGCAGCACTTCTGACAATTACTGGTTTAGTTATGGTCTTCAAAAGAAAACGTAGGCGATAAAAATGATTGTCAGGTATGATAAGGAAAAATTAGAAAGGACAATCCAATTCCTTCAATGGGATTTCATCAACGGAAACATAAAGATGGAAGTTGATGAAAGAGGGGATCTACACTTCTTCAGTGAAGATTTAAAACTGATTTCAATTGAGAATAAGGCCAAGCAGGAATTTGAGATTGCAGCGGAAATCGATGATACAATTCAAGTGTTTTCAAGCTGTTGAAATCTGATTACCTTATCTTACCTCAATTCCTTCTTTTTTTACAATAAACATTCAAAATTCCATGCGAATGCCCATTTTTTTCAGGAAATTCATCCCAATTGTGTCTTGATTCTTTTTCAATAACAAATCCTGTGTCCTTTAGATGTACTTCAAGATTTTTTAACCAGAATAAAGAACGTGAGCATTTTTCACCTTCAGGAATTCTTGTAACAGGAGAGGAAAGAACTAGATGTCCATCTTCAGATAGCATAGAATTAATAGCTTGGAGAGAAATCTTAACTGCTTGATCATTCAGTTTTTTCATCCTCTCAAAGAAATTATCATATCTATGCAACAATTTGTGACAGAATTGAGTAAAAAGAGGCATAAAATAATAATCCATTAAACCCATATGAGCAATAAAATCATATTTACTTCCATCATACTCTTTGTAAGTAAAATCAGGATATTCAAGATTTTGAAATAATTCATCTTCAGATAAATTTCCGTTATCATACTCTTGAAAATATATTACAATTGCATCGGTAAATCCTTGAGTTATATCAAGAATTTTCAAATGAACTTTTTCATATTCAAGTGTTGATTTTAGATGTTCTTTTGCCTTGAGCATACCTTCCTCATAAATATCTAATAAAGTAATTTCATCAATTTTATCTAAAATGTCTAAATCTATTTCTGGTATCTTACTTGTAACACCTATGAATCCCAGTGTCTTTATCCGATCAGATAGGCAAGATTTTAGGAATCGTCTAACTCTTTGGTAGTGATAGTCCCACTGTGGTTTGTATTTCTGATAGGTTATTTCGTAATTATCCATCCAATCTTTGTTTATCTCATCGAACATCTCTGTTAATTGAAATCTATTCACAAATAAATTTTTATTGTATATCTACTAATTCAGATGATTAATCATGAACATCTACATTGTTCGTCATGGAGAAACAGCTTTTAATGTTGGGGAACCTAGAATTAGAGGCAGAAAAGACGTTCCTTTATCTGAACTTGGAGTAGAGAACGCAATAAAAACTGGAATTGAACTCTCTTCAATACCCATTGAGAAGATATACTATAGTAAACTCTCTAGAGCAAAAGATACTGCTGCAAAAATCAAAGAACATCAACCTTCTGCTGAATTGATAGAGGAACCATTTTTACTAGATATTTCTTTTGGGGATTGGGAAGGTAAAACAGCTAACGAAGCATTCTCTCCCGAAGTGAAAGAGAAATGGTTTTCAAATCCTCATGATGTTCTGATACCTAATGGTGAAACCTTTTACCAAGTCTTGGATAGATTACATCGACTTTTTCTGAGACTAAGAACCCAAGAGGAGGAAAATGTTGTTTTGGTAACCCATGGTGCAGCTATTAATCTGATATTTGTTTACCTTACTGAAACCCATCCATCTCACTACTGGAACTTTTATGTTGATCCTTGCTCCATTTCCCAGGTAAAATTGCATAAAGATGGTAGAGTCTCTATAATCAGTTTTAATAAAATTGATCATAAAAGTAATCGTTAATCGAAAAATAAAAAGAGAAAAAAGAGAAGATTATATCTCTTGTGCAGTTACGCTTCCAGTATCAGTGTCCATTGTAAAGGTGTATGTATTTAGAGCTGTCAGGTAGTTTGGAGATTCATATACACCATCTTCACCAAGAAGATCAACTGAACCAGTGGATGTTGATCCAACAAATTTAAATCCAATTGTATTGTTAAAACTGAAATTAAGAGTGATACTTCCTGTATCAGTTACAACATCAAAAACACTATCTACACCAAATGGATGAACTAGATTCTGTGTTATGAACATATTTATTGAACCTGTATCAGTCTCAATTAACCAAGAAATATCATCAAAAACAATCAAATCAGTGTAAGAAAATGTTATACTTCCTGTATTTGTGTGTAAATCAACAACTGTTGTGTTTAAGGTTGTTCTTTCTCCTAAATCTATATTAACTCTTCCTGTGTTTGTACCTAGATTTAAATCTTGAATTATTGAATTAACACTTCCACTCATATCAAGAGTAACTCTACCTGTATTAGATGTTAGATAGACATCATTGAATTCAATATCATCTATTTTGTTAGTTGTTAATAAAACAGAACCAGTATCTGCATCTACAAAATGATTAACGGTTGCTGAAGGGTGGAGTTTAACTAATATATCATATGTAAAAGCTCTCTTATTCCAGAAAAAGAAACTATATTCTTCACCGGAATTAAATTCTATTACTAACGTGTCAGGATCAATTCTCATTCCGAAAGTTCTGGCTTCATGAATGTTACCACCTGGTCTTCCTCTAACTTCTATAGTTGTTTCTATTAGTTTTGTCATACTACTATCGTATTCGATATCAACACTACCTACATTATTATCAATACTCAAATCGATATTTGTTATTGCAAATGAATCAACATCAAATTCTATTGTTCCGAGATGTGCAAAGTTAATTGATCCAAAAACAGCTATCAATATTATAGGTACTATAACTGCTAGAATGATACCAATTGAAACACCAGTAATCACATTCCTTCTTTTAGGGGAATAAGGTTTTGCAAGATATTGATGTTTTGCTGGAGCGGTCACCACTTCTTGTTTTGGTATTGCAGTTGGAACTCCTTTAACAAGTTCAATTTTCGAACCACATTTATGACAGAAGACAGCAGCATCTGATAATTGTGATCCACATTGAGTACAAAATTGTTCACTAATTTTTTTCACCTCAAATTTTCTAATGTTCTAAAAAAGAAATGGTACAGAACATGTTATAAACATATGCAATCATCAATTTATCTTAAAACAAAAGAAACAAAAAAGAGCTTACAGTAGACTTAGAATTTCATCTCCTATCAAACTTAACGTTGTAAAATCATACATATCTGGAACAATAAGAACACAGTATTGCATCCCTGCATCTAGATATTCAGATATTTTTTCAACACATTGCTCTGGAGTACCAATCAATCTATCAGATGCGTATTCTTCCCAAGATTTCATTTTAACTTCGTTTCTTGGATGTTTATTTTTATAAGCTCTTGCTTTTTTGATTGCTCTTTCTTCATTCTTTGAAACATGCATAAGTAATCCTGTGGTTCTTAGAATTTCTTGAGGTTTTCTCCCATATTCTACACAGTAATTATCTAAAACACCGTTTAACCTTCTTACATCATCTGGACTTCCACTGAAATTACTTGCGTCTGCGTGTTGAGCTACAACACGAAGAGTTTTTTTCTCTCCTTTTCCACCAATCCAAATAGGAGGCCAAGGTTTCTGTAAGGGTTTGGGTTCATGGATAGCATCCTCTAGCTTGAAATGCTTCCCGACATAGTGGGCTTTATCTTGTGTCCACAAATTCTTGAT
>JAGLTB010000145.1 GCA_023270155.1 Candidatus Heimdallarchaeota archaeon
ATGAGTCTTCCAAGAGGACCATACTATAATCCTAATATTCCACAATATAATTATGATGTAGCCTTAGCTAACTCAACACTTGATAGCATTGAACTCACTGACACCGATTTGGATGGTTGGAGAGATGCTAACGGAACGATGCTTGAATTCGACCTCTTAGTAAGTGCAGAATACCAAGATTCAACTGATACTGCTCGATTGATGGCTGATGATATGGCAGACTTAGGATTAAAGGTAAACGTCAAACCAGTTCTATGGCCTATTCTTTGGCAATCTGTTGGTGGAGCTGGAAGTCTCGGTGGAGTTACCGACTACCCAGGTAAATACAATTATGATTGGGCTTATCTCGGTTGGTCAGGCTTTTGGAGTGACTTCCACCCAAGTTGGATGAATTGGATGTACAGTATTGACGGATGGTGGGGCTCAAATGATGTGAATATTCCTGGATGGAATAGTTCAGTCAGATATGAAGTAGACGATATAATCAAACTGATAAACTTAGAGACAGACGAAGCTGTATATACACAGCTATTAAAAGATGCTCAACTTCTTGTCGCTCAAGATCTATGTTATCTCCCAATCGTAAATACTGGTGGTGTAACACTATACAGAAATGATTCAGTAGATGGTTACGTCATGGGTGAAACAGCAGGTCCTGACAACTTCGAATCCGATATATCTGTTTACTCTGTTGCGGCAAAAGGAGACGGTTTCCAAGTAATAACTGCAGTAGTTGCTCTTGGTATCGTTGGAATTGTCTTTTTCAGAAAACGTAAAAAATAATTAAAATGAATCTAGGTTAACCCTAGATTTTTTCTATTTTTTTATAATTCAAAAAATGTTTTATGTTTAGATTCTTTTTATTTTACTAAACATATAGTATATCCCGAAATATTTAAAAATATATCAACCATGACAGAATTAAGAAGACGGTGTTCAAATTATGGGATTAAAAGGATATATTGCAAAAAAGATTCTCTTTGCTTTGGTTGCGTTCTTTGTAGCGCTTACTGTGGTTTTTTTCCTCTATCATGTTATGCCAGGTAATCCTGCTGACATCTTTGCACAAGACCCAAGAGTACCTCCTGAGGTTAGGGATAATTTATTAGAGAGATGGGGACTGAATGAACCTTTATGGAAACAGTACGGTCTCTACTTGAAGAATATATTGCAAGGAGATTTTGGTTATTCTTTTCTTCATAGAAAACCAGTAATTACATTGATAGCTGAGAGACTTCCGTGGTCTCTACTCCTACTAGGATCAGCATTTTTGATTAATGGGGTGGTTGGTATTTCCCTAGGCTCTTTTGTTGCTTGGAAAAGAGGATCTAAACTAGACACAACCTTTGTCCTAACATACAATATTTACAATGCACTCCCATTATTTTTTGTAGGGATGATGTTCATAGCATTCTTTGGTTTTTTTGCGCGGACGCATGGTTCACCCATATGGTTTCCTTTTGTTGGTGCGAAAACACCACTTATAGAGAGAGAAGGTACACTAATGGTTATTTTAGATGTTCTTTGGCACTTAGTTCTACCGCTTTCAACACTGGTAATCGCTGGAATCTTAGGATGGTCTTGGTTTATGCGTGGTAATCTCATAAACGTAAAAACTGAAGACTATATTCAAACTGCAAAAGCTAAAGGTCTCAGTGATACTCAAGTGCTCTATAGACACGGAATGAGAAACGCAATACTTCCAGTAATAACAGATATAGGAATGAGTATTGGTTGGCTTATAGGTGGTTCAGTACTTATAGAAACGGTATTTGCCTATCCTGGTACGGG
The DNA here is from genome assembly GCA_023270155.1 of Candidatus Heimdallarchaeota archaeon. GTDB lineage: Archaea > Asgardarchaeota > Heimdallarchaeia > Heimdallarchaeales > Heimdallarchaeaceae > UBA460. The sequence goes on from JAGLTB010000145.1 coordinate 1,792, forward strand.
GAAATTACTTTTTGATGCAATAATGTTTAAAGATTATCCCCTTTTACAAGGATCTTTCATCATTATAGCAGGTTTAACTTTGCTTGGATTACTCATTGCTGAATTACTTTATGGGTTTGTAGACCCAAGGATAAGAACAGCTTAGGAAGAAAAGAAAATGGCAACACGAAATAGAATTAACATAGGCAATGTAAAACGTCGATTTAAGCGAATAGGTGCAAGTTTGAGATTATTCAGCAAGAACTGGATGGGCATGACAGGTATAATACTTCTGACCATTATCGTAGTTCTAGCTATAGGTGGTTCAAACTTAACCCCTTTTGATCCTTATGAGTATTCCACAGAAAGTCCCACAGAAGCTCCAAGTAGAGAACACTGGTTAGGTACAAATAGGTTTAGCCAAGATGTTTTCACTATTCTTTTGACCAGTCTCAGAATTTCATTATTGGTTGGAATTGTAGCTGGTAGTTTGACTGTTATAATTGGTACCACTGTAGGAGTAGCAAGTGCATATATAGGTGGATGGGTAGATACGGTAGTCTTACGTATAACTGATGTAATATTAGTTATGCCTGCTTTACCACTCATGCTTGTATTAGCTTCACTCCCATTCCTTGGGGGAACAACTCATTGGTCTGTTATAGCTATAGTTTATGTAGTTGTATTCTGGCCAACTTCAGCAAGATTAATACGTGGTCAAGCATTATCTTTAAAACATAGAGCATTTGTTACAAGTGCAAAATCAGCCGGTGCTAGTCCAAGATATATTATCTTTAAACATATATTACCTAATGTTTTTCCTTTAATGCTGACTATGATCATAACATCCATGAGACAAGCAATTCTTTATGAATCCTTCTTAGCTTATCTAGGTCTTGGGGATCCCTTAAATTGGACTCTAGGACAAATGCTTCATATAGCACAAGTTCATGCAGCATTTGCTTCAGGTGCATGGTGGTTATTCTTCCCTCCTGGTATAGCAATTGGACTTATAACACTAAGCTTTGCTTTTGTAGGAATAGCTTTTGATGAGATTGTTAACCCTAGACTTAGAGAGAGATGATAAAATGCCAATACTAGAAGTAAAAAATCTAAAAACATACTTTCATACACGTGCAGGTTCCGTAAAAGCTGTAGACAATGTGAGCTTCAAACTTGAAAAGGGCGAAGTACTTGGGCTTGCAGGAGAAAGTGGTTGTGGAAAAACCACCACATGTCTTTCTATCATGAGAATGATACCTGCACCTGGAGAGATATTAGAAGGTGAACTCTTATATGACAAAGCTTTCGAAGTTATGGATGATCCAGATAGTGTCCAATCAAGATTTAAGAATAGAATTTCCAGAAAAAACAATTCAGAAAGAGAAAGAACAAGAAATCTATTAGAGCTTCGAGAACATGAAATGAGAAGAATCAGAGGAAATCACATAGCTATGGTTTTTCAAGGAGCAATGAACGCCTTGAATCCAGTGCATAGAGTCGGTAATCAGATTCTAGAAGCAATAAAGATCCATGATCCGGAAATAGAAAAAGAAGAAGCTTGGGATAGAGTAATAGATATGCTGGAAACAGTCGGTATAGATTCTACTAGAGCTCGAGATTATCCACATCAACTCAGTGGAGGAATGAAACAGAGAGCATTAATAGCTATGGCACTTGTGAATAATCCTGATGTAGTTATAGCAGATGAACCTGTCACAGCCTTAGATGTAATCGTTCAATCACAAGTTCTTAAAGCTACTAAAAAATTGCAGAAAGAATTCGATTTGTCTATGATAATGATAACGCACGATCTATCAGTCATAGCAGAAGTTTGTGAAACATTAGCTATAATGTACGCAGGAAAGCTTGTTGAGTATGGAAATCTTCGAACATTGTTCAAAGAACCATTCCACCCATATACACAAGCACTAATAAGTGCATTTCCAAGTATAATAGGACCTAAGAAAGAGCTATACGACATAGGAGGAACACCGCCTGATTTGCGTAATCCACCAACAGGTTGTCGATTCCATCCACGATGTCCAAAAGTCATGCCTATATGCAGTAAAGAAATACCGATAAACACTTCCATCAAAGAGGGATTTGTTGCATGTTGGCTCTATGAAGAGGAGGAGAAACGAAATTGACAACTTCTGAAACTTTAGATACTTCAGATTATTCCGCAATGAATTTTATGAGAAATGCAGGATTTCTGTTTTTAGCAGTAGCTTTAGTAAATTTGGTTTTAAAAATCATCACCGAAGTTCTTGGACTCTTTGTTTTGTCTATTATATCATCAGTACTACTTAGTCTTGCAATAGTACTTCTAGGTTTATCAGCAAGAAGAATTGCTTTAAAATCTCCTAGTATTAAACGCTACGCAAATATTGCTGGAATTTTCTTAATTAGCTATATCCTCTTAAGTATTGCTTCTGTTGTATTAATTAGTTATCCCGCACAAGATATAGAGCTTTTATTTATTTTAATCATTTCTGGATTAGCAGTAGGATTCCTAGCTACAATACCTAGAATCATCGGATTCCATCAACTGAATGATGTGTTTAAACGATTATCTAGACATGGTTATAGGATGGATGCAGGAATTTTCCCTCTTTATGGATGGTACGGAGTTCTTTCTGTCGCAGCTTTGATCATAGCTGCATTTACCTTTATTCCTGGATTGATTCTAGTAATTAATATCGCACTTATTATTGGAGAAATAGTGCTTTTATTTGCAATAGGGATCAAACTTATTCGAAACTCAATTAGATTACCATTAGCAACAGAGGAACTCCCAGCTCCTACTCCAGTATATACTCCTGACCAAACAAAAGATCAAGAACAAGTAGTAGTAGAAGCTGTAAATTTAGAGAAACTCTTTCCAGTTATGGGAGGTTTCTTTCAAAGTTTATTTTCTGTTGAAAATATGAAGATATCATGGAATATAACGAAAAAATACTTTTCTGGTTTGTTCTCCAAAGGTGGATTCAAGAAATTC
>JAGLTB010000146.1 GCA_023270155.1 Candidatus Heimdallarchaeota archaeon
GAAATCCTCTAGAACTATTTTCAAATTCCTGAAATTCTTTGCTACTAAAACAAGAATAAATAGATTAGAGCAGAAAGCGAGAAAAAACCTTGGTCTTAAAACGCTAGATTTTCATGATGTTATTGAACCCAAATTTGACCAAGGAATAACAGAAGAAATGAGGAAAGATTTGGAGGAATTCGAAGAGTATTTTCAAGAATTCTGAGATTTTTCTAAACACCATTCTATCTATTTGATTATACTAGAACATATTCTTTGTCTATACTTTCCAATAGACTTATAGCATGTTTTCTTTGCTCAGATCTTGCACCCTTTTTATCTATTAATGCAGCTTTTGTATCTTCAACTGTTTTTTCAAAAGCTTGTAGAAGCATTTCCTTTGTCAAATCATCAAGAGTATGTTTTGCTGCCATATGGCTTATGAATGCATGTTCATTTTCCGTAACGTGTTTATGAAATCTATATGCATAATGATTCCCACCTAGACCTACAAAATATTCCCCAGCGAAGGATGATTCTTTTGTAAATGCTTTTGCTGTATCTATTATAGCTTCTCCCACAGCAGAAGCAGCTTCTTCATTCTTCCAAAACTCTTCACTACTTCCTAATTCCATGAAAATTAAGGGGGTTTTCAACTCTGTTGGTCCATGGTGTGTTACCTCTAGATCAACTTTGAAGCCTTCTAAATTGTACTTATCTCTCTTTTCTTGCAAGAGAGTTAATCCTTTTTTCAAAACCCAACCGGAAGTATAAGCAAGCTGTTTCTCTCTTCCCCCTAAGGTGATTTTTGACCAATTACCTGTTGGATGAATTAATAACGCAGGAGTACCTGAAGCAGCACGATGTCTACTCGCAAATATGTAAAGTTCTGCATTTATGTAGTCATCTAGATGGTTACTCTCAACACCATCTTTATTTGAATGAATTAATTTGATATCGTTTGGTGCTCTTTCAAACTCAAAAACAGGATTATTATCAAATAACTCTCCAGATTCTCTAAAATATGACATATCGTCTAGCATTTTCCATATTGTTGTTGCAGCAAGGTCCTTTTTTGGTACTACAATAGCAACCTTAGTTTTTATTGACACATCATTCACTTCTGTTTAATACTAAGAATAAAACCAGAAGCATTTTTATAAATTTAGAGTATGCGAACAAGAAAACATTATCATTGAAATTCAACATAAGTGATTTGGAAAAGATTATTTTCTATCTGATCAATTTTGTTCAGATTATTAATCACTATTTCAGTTTCTTGTTTTGTTTTAACTGGAGTGTTATAAAATTCATTTGTATATTTAGGATCCCCATGCTTTTCTTTGTATTTTTTCATGAAATTTCTATGCTTTTCTATCCTGTCTTTATTGTAGTTATTCGCGAATTCGATTATCTCATCTATTCCCTTGATAATTATTTCTCTAAAATTCTCATCTAGTTCGATTCCTATACTATTTCTCATAGATGCTATTGCAGCTAAAGTTGTAGTTCCCGTACCTAAAAAAGGATCAAAAACAACATCACCTTTTACTGAAAACATGTTAATGAGACGATAAGCTAATTCAAAAGGGAAAGCAGCACTTCTTTTTCTAACATTGGTATTCTTCAAAGATTGGTGTTTACCCATCAATTCCCACACATTTGAAAACCAAACATTTCTTTCCTCCCAGAAGTAAGCACTTTTTGTTCTAGCTTTTCTCTCAGATTCAGTTTTGAATTCTCTCTTTCCACCCTTTCTTAAAACTAGGATATGTTCATGTTCCAGAGTAATATACGCACCAGGGGGCATCATTCCAGAACCCATGAATTTAGTGGGGGCGTTTGTTTGTTTTGACCAAACAATAGAGGGTAAACAATTAAAACCGATTTTCATGCAGTGATTCAAAACTCTGGAATGGGAAGGATACAGATTAAATTCATTGTTTATCCTTCTAGTTGCATCTCCAATATTTATACAGGCTATTCCTCCTGATTTTAAAACTCTAAAAATTTCATTCCAAATTAAATCTAATTCCTTGTGCATTAACTCAAAAGCTTCAAATCCCCTTCCTTTTTCCAAAGCTTCACCGATTTCAGGATTTTGATCACAGAAAAGCTGATCCCACATTTTAATCATAGGATAAGGACTGCTTGTAACAACAAGATCAACTGATTCATCATTAACTTCTTTTATTTCCTGAGAGTTTCTGAAGTACAATTGATGGAGTGTTGTTGACATTGTTTTCCTCTTTTTAGCTTGAATGCAGGCTACTTAATCACATAAAATCTAGATGCATATATAATTGTTTAGAATAAATGTCTAGATAAATATATTTCGCTTAATTTGTATTAACTCCAATATTTTTTACGAATTTTAAAGAAACAAGCTTTACCGAAAAGCAAAGCGAAAGACTTTTTTATTTCATGCCTAGTTATCACAACCATTATCTCACAATTGTAAATTAAGTGAATAAAATGTCAGAAGAAGAGAAAATTACAATAACGCTGGATGAGAGAAAAATTGAATGTAGCCCCGAGAAAACATATTACGAGGTTGCAAAAGAAAATGGTATTGAAATACCAATTTTATGCCATCATCCAGAATTGAAACCCGTTGGTAAGTGTAGAGTTTGTGTAGTGGAAGTTGACGATGGAGAAAAAATCAGAATTAATGCTTCTTGTAAAGAACTTGTAAAAGCTAATGTAATTGTCAAAACAAATTCAGAGAGGGTAAGAAAAACAAGAACTGCTTTGATTACTAAAATGTGGAAATCTCACTCCCCAGATTGTTACGTTTGTAAAACAACTGACGGATGTCAAGTTGCAAAATTAGCAAATGAATATGTTACTGAGGAGATAGAAAAAGAAGAAAAAACAATAGAATTGTCTGAGACAAATGAATTCTTTTCTCTAATATACGAGAACTGCATTAAATGTGGTCGTTGTGGAAGAGTTACTCAGGAGTTACAAGTTTGTAATGTTATATCTCTAGAAAAAGGAAAATTCGATGGGTATCCAAGTACAATGGATGGGGAAAGTTTTGAAAAATCAGGATGTGTAACTTGTGGCAATTGCGTTGCTTTTTGTCCTGCTGGTGCTCTTGTGAACCACAATTTGAAGAATATTGAAGCTGACGCAGAATTACAATGTACAACCACAATATGTACTTACTGTGGAGTAGGTTGTAGCTTTGATCTGTACTCAAATGTAGGAACAAATAGTTTAGCTTATGTTGATTCAAATCATGATAATGTAGTAAATGGCATGACTTTATGTGTAAAAGGACGCTATGGTTGGGATTTTGTAAACCATCAAGATAGATTAAATACTCCACTAATCAAAAGAGATGGAGAGTTTGTTGAAGCATCTTGGGAAGAAGCATTTGACCTAATTGAGGGTACACTGAAAAAGATTCGAGAAGAGAGTGGTCCTGATTCCTTAGCAGTTCTAACTTCTGCTAAATGTACTAATGAAGAAAATTATCTCATGCAGAAATTCGCAAGAGCAGGCTTAGGGACAAATAATGTTGACCATTGTGCTCGTTTGTGCCATGCTTCCACTGTAACAGGACTAGTCCGTGCATTTGGTTCAGGTGCAATGACAAACAGCATTTCTGATTTAACAAATGATGCT
>JAGLTB010000147.1 GCA_023270155.1 Candidatus Heimdallarchaeota archaeon
TTTGAAGCTCGAACTCTAACTTCTTTTGCTAATATCATGACTAATATGTTTATAATGGCGCAAAAAAGAGATCTTACACTTATAGAAATTAATCCGTTGATTTTGACTCCTGATAAACAGATAATTGCAGCTGATTCCAAAGTTGTTATTGATGGAAATGCTGAGTATAGACAACCTGATATTGCAAATCTTAAATCTCAAAGAGATAGGCATACCGACTTAGAATTTGAAGCGGATCAAGCAGGTATTAGTTATGTACAACTTGATGGAGAGATTGGTATCATATCTGGTGGAGCTGGACTTGCAATGGCAACCTGTGATTTGCTGGAATTTCATGGAAGTTCTCCTGCTAATTTTCTAGATGTTGGTGGTGGGGCTGATGAAACTAAAATAGAGAAATCTCTGGAAATCCTTTCAAGACAGGATATCAAAGGAATCTTTGTAAACTTCTTTGCAGGAATAACTCGATGTGATGATGTTGCAAACGGTATAATTAATGCATCTAAAAAATATGAGATTAGGATTCCAATGGTAATACGGCTTGTTGGTACTAATGATGATCAGGGTATTAAGATACTAGAAGATAATGGAATTAACGCTTATGGAAAAATGGAACCTGCAGCAAAGAGAATAGTTGAGCTTGTAAAAGGAGGTAACTAAAATGGCAATTATATTAGATAAAAACACAAAAGTTATTGTTCAAGGTATCACAGGAAAGCAAGGAACTTTTCATGCACGATCTATGATAGAGTATGGAACAAAAGTTGTAGCAGGCGTCACTCCAGGAAAAGGAGGACAAGAGCATTTGGGAGTTCCTGTGTATGATACCATGAAAGAAGCTGTTAGAGAGACACAGGCAACTGCTTCTGTAATTTTCATTCCAGAGAGATTTACCTATTCTGCAGCTCTAGAAGCAATTGATGCAGGTATTGAATTACTTACTGTAATTACTGAAGGAGTTCCAGTCAAGGATACAGCAAAAATCAAACAAAGAGCTCTGGAAAATAATGTAATAATGATTGGTCCCAATTGTCCTGGTATAATCACTCCCGGAGAAAGTAAGATAGGTATAATTCCAGGGGAGATATGTAAACAGGGTAATGTTGGAATAGTAAGTAGAAGTGGAACACTAACTTATGAAATAATTCAGAATTTAACCATCAATGATTTTGGTCAATCAACCTGTGTTGGATTGGGTGGTGATCCAATAAAGGGAATAGGATTTAATGAATGTTTGAAATGGTTTGAAGATGATCCACAGACAGAGCATATCATTCTAGTAGGAGAGATTGGTGGAACAGGAGAACAAGAAGCAGCAAATTTAGTTAAAGCTGAAATTTCTAAACCAGTATATGGATTTATTGCCGGTCAGACAGCACCTCCAGGAAAACAAATGGGTCACGCTGGCGCTATTGTTCATGGTAAATCCGGGACAGCTCAAGAGAAGATGAGAATACTTAGTGAAGCAGGTATAACCACAGTAAAAACCCCTAATGAGATTCCATTAAGGATAAAAGAAAATATATGATGTTTTATAAAAATAAAGATGAAACCTCCTTTTTAAAGCTGTAAATATGGTGGGTCAAAAGTATCCTCAAATACTTGAGGTACATCCGAACCAAATCTGTAATGGATAATATAAGAAATACTAAGTGTAAGTGAAACATTAGCGTTAAACTCATTAGGATTGAAAATTAATGAACCACCTATAATATTATCACCTTCAACTTGTAAAAACGATTTCCATTTCATTGTTGCCAATATTGATCCGTTTTGTATTCCAATCACTTCAAAACTCTTTAGAACTTTGTTCCATGAACCATCATGTTTGAAATAGATATTAAATGGGAGGAATACAACTTTATCAAGAGGGAAGCTATCCGCGGATAACAGAACAACCCTGTCAATTCCTGTTTCGACACCAGGAGATTTAATCAAAGTATCAATAACTGGTACAAATATTATTAAGAAAATTATTATTGAAGCAGTAATAATTAGCTTTATTCGTTTCTTGCGAACAGTTACAAGTTCAACAAAAAATTTCTTGGTTTTGATCCATAGAGTATTAAACATGTTTTTAAAATCAAATTTTGCAGCTTCCTCTTTGGAATCTTCTTTTGCCAGTTCAGTATCTGTTTTCTCTTGTTCTTCATCTTTTTTCTTCTTATCTTTATCATCTGGAGCTAATATCAAATATACTGCTAAGCCAAGAAGGACAGCTATTAGCACATAACGTAACCAAATGAATCCTGGGATAGAAAGCCAGAGTTTAATATACCCAAGTTTAGGAATAATGAGTTTTGTTTTGCCCAAAACAGCTTCGTAAGGTATGTAATGAGTATTTGAGTCATAATAATCTATATAGCTATTTGAAGAGGGATTATCTCCACTTACTAGATAATAGTAATGTGCACCCTCAGCATCATTAATCACTGTAATATTTACAACTCTGTGAATGATTAAAGTTCCTCTACTATACACTGTTGCTGATTCATATACTATTACATCTCCAAGCTGAATATTTTCTGGTTTACTTTTGAAGATGAGAAACATATCTCCTTGGTCATATGTAGGACACATTGAAGAATTTGGACACGGACCATTTTCTATCACAACTAATGATACACCTAAAACTCCACCAAACATCATCTTGATAAGAAAAAACAAAGCTATACCTATTGCAATCATTATCGCTGTTTCTTTGATGTCAATTTTCTTCAGGAATTTCGACAATGATGAAGACATTATCCTTTGTGTGTATCCGATATTATAAAACATTTGCTTTTAATAGATGGAGGATTTTATCCACTATGTCAATAATTAGATTTATATTCAAAGTTCACTTGATTCCTTTTAATGAAGAAATTTCAAAAAGCTGTAAATATTACAGAAATAACTTTTCAGGATGAAACAAAAAAAGGAGCTTTAACGACTCTAAATATTAAAGGCTATTTAGGTGATCCTTCTTGGAAATTATTACAAGAAACTATCGTGCTCGATGAAGACAGAAGAATTGTAACAATTAGAATATTCGCAGAGAAGGATCCAAAATCAATCGCTATACAAGTAATCAAGGATTTTGAGAAAGAGATCTCACTTACATTCCCTTTGAGTGGAAAGTGGTC
>JAGLTB010000148.1 GCA_023270155.1 Candidatus Heimdallarchaeota archaeon
TGAGCATGAGAACTTAGTATTTCCAATGACCTGTGTAATAAATCGATGATTGCAAGAAAACCATTTATGGCAATATCTTGATATGACTCATCTTTGATTTTTTTTAGATTCAATGTAGATCTGGAAAAGGCAAACAGATTTGTTGGTAAGTTGCTAAGATTCAATTTAGTTTCGTTTTGTAGCTTTGAAGGGCACGAGTTCTTAGTTCCAACGATTACTTTGTTCAGAAATTCAGATGGTTCAATAAGATCACTGTAACATGCGGAAATTGTTGCGTCAGATTGAAGTGTAGATACAAAATCCTTCGAATCTCCTTTCAGTGCAATATCATTGCCTTTCGGATAGAAGGTTACGCAACCTTTACCTTCGATTTTGGAATCATCAACAAGCCACAACATATCAACAACACAGCTTTTTCCTTCTTCATATGTTCTTATTACTAATCTAGTTGGAATGACTTCATTTAATCTAAAACCATAGTACGTGTTGTCTCTCTCATTGTCATCAAAATATAATGTTGGATGAAGAGCACTACCACTAATTGCGCTTTCATATATTGCGCTAATTGATCTAAAAATAATATTAGCAGTAGTATCCATTTTCTTCAGTAATCTAATAACATACGCTAATATAAACCATTGTTAATTAGCAAAAAACCAAGAATTAGAGACCTAAACAAAACGTTCTCTTAATACTATCGTTACTTTTTTAAGTAACATAAATATAAAAAGAATTGACTACATTATAATTAAAAGGAGAAAAAAATTATGAAAAAACGTGGTGTATCTCCAGTAATCGCAACAATTCTTCTTATTGCGTTAGTAACAGCAGCAGCAGCAATAGTATTTTTAGTTGTTATACCAATGCTTAATCCAGTTCCAGAAGCAATAGTCAAATCAGTTCAAGCTAATGAGGCTAGTGGAAATTATACAATAATCTTCACAGTTCTAGCTACAGGAGGCGATATTGTATTTGATGGTAATGTAACCTCTTCTCCAACTGCAGTATTTACAGTGATTACGGCAGCAGGTCTTGAAATAACAAGCAGCACTCAGAAAATGATAGAGATAAATGGTATTTTCACTGTTGGGGAACTTTACAGTTTCAACTTATATTTCACATCTGGTGATAGTGAGATTGTAGGAATAGGAGAAAAATTAATATAATTTTTTTTAATTTTTTTTTTATTATTCTAATTTAAACAATAAGTAATCTATAAAGATTTTATATAAAATTATGAATGGTCATCTTTATTTATTAAAAGAGTTACAACCAGTTGATGACTTTACAAGAACTATCCAACCCGCAAACATCTAAAGAATTACAAGATGTGCTCAAAGAGCTTTATGGAGAGGATATTTCACCTCAAGATTTGATTGACACAGCATTTCTCACTAAACAAGCAAAGATTAATTTAATTGAGCAAAAAAGTGAAAAAATAGGATACCTAATCTGGTTTCTGGAAAAAGAAAAAGATGAAGAATCAGAGAAAACAATCAATTCTCTAATTATTGATGAGATCGTAATTATGAAAACTCATCACAATATTGATACTGCTAGTCAACTAATACAAGACGTAGAGAGTATCGAAAAGAAAAACAAGGTTTCCAATATGGAAATAACTCTTCCAAGTCAATCGTTTTGGCTGATCCCAAATTTCATAGACCAGGGAGGATACTCTTCCTCAATGCTGAGGGTCAGTAAAGAACTAGCTAAGAAGACAGAATTCATACAAATTTATAATACAATTGAAAAGGGTATTAAACCGGAACTCATTGAGCTGATGGTTTCAAAGAATGACACATATCAATTGGAAATCATAGAAGAACCAAAAGATTACCGAAGTGTCTTAGAGAATGGTTTCACCCCTGAAATCGTTAGCATGTTATTTTGTGTTGAAGATGTTGATATGGAAAAAACTCTTGAAAGAATAAATTCTATCACAGATTGGCAAGAATACACTTTCTCTTTGATCAAGAGAATTGAAAATTAAACTTGTTTAATCGATTCTATTATTTTCATTGCTTTAGGTGGGTGATCTGTAATTATACCATCTACTCCAAAGCTTACAAGTTTCTTAATGTGATCTTCCTTATTAACTGTCCAAGCGTTTACTTCTTTGTTCTTTTTGTGATAGCGGTCAATAATCCTGGAAGAAAGGAGTTTATGATAAGCGTTTAGGGAGTGGATAGAAATCTTATCTGACATTATCCTGCTTATAAAACTTGGAATAATATAGAGAAAAGCTAATTTATATTCCATTTTTGAAGATTTCAGCTCATGCATAACATCCATTCTAAAGGAACTGACGATAATTCGTGTATTATCTTGTCCAACTCTCTTGAGTAAATTTTCTAAATCTTGTTTACTAATCCTGCACTTAATCTCAATATTAAATTGAATTTTTGGTAATAGATTACTTAAAACATCTTCCAATACAGGAATACTTGCACCATTAGGCAGCTGTAGCTTTTCTAAATCCTTGAGTGGAGTTTTGTTTATGAGATATTTTTTGTTTTCATATACTATTCTTTTATTATGATGTACAATAAATATACCATCACTAGTCAAATGGGTATCCAATTCAATCATATCAGCTTTTTGTGACACAGCAAGACTAAAAGCATCCATTGAATTTTCATAAGCTTCTTCTGATGAACCTCTATGCGCTATAATAAGGGGTGATGTTTTCTCTATCATTACGTTCAGTTGAAAACAGTATTAGATTAATGTTATGCTTACTAGTATACATCACTATTCTCGACATATTTTTAAGAAACTAATATTTGTTTGAATCATGGTCTATAAGATAAAAGACATAAATTTAGCTGAACAAGGGAGAAAGAATATTGATTGGGCAGAATCAAGAATGCCTGTTTTAATGGATTTACGTAAAAAATACGGTGAAACAAAACCACTCAAAGGAATGAAAATTGCAGGTTGCCTTCATGTTACAAAAGAAACTGCAGTTCTTGTAGAAACATTAACTAAAGTTGGAGCTGAAGTTGCATGGAGTGGATGCAATCCTTTATCAACAAAAGATGAAATAGCAGCTGCTCTTGCAGTTGAGAATATTCCAATCTTTGCATGGTATGGAATGACAACAGAAGAGTTTTACTGGGCTATAGATAAAGTACTGGAATTCAAACCCACATTAACTCTAGACGATGGAGCAGACCTTATTTTTAGAGTACATTCAGAGTTTCAAGAACTAGCAGAAGGCATCATTGGAGGAACAGAGGAAACCACAACTGGGGTCCATAGATTGAGAGCTATGGAAAGAGCAAACAAGCTATTATATCCAATTGTTGCGGTTAACGATGCAGAAACAAAAAGTGATTTCGACAATTTCTATGGCACAGGTCAATCAACTTTGGATGGTGTTTTAAGATCGACTAATATTATTATTGCAGGAAAAACAGTTGTAATTGCAGGATATGGTCATTGTGGAAGAGGATTAGCTAAAAATTCTTCAGGTTTAGGAGCTGATGTAATCATTACAGAAGTAGACCCAATTCAAGCTTTGAAAGCTGCAATGGATGGGTTCAGAGTCATGAAAATGGATGAAGCTTCTAACAAGGGTGATCTTTTCATTACAGCAACAGGTATGAAAGATATTCTTGTAAGTAAGCATTTTGAAAACATGAAGGAAGGAGCAATAATTTGCAATACAGGTCATTACGATGTTGAAATTAATATTGGGGATCTCGAAGATTTATCTAAATCAAAAAGGGAATTAAGAGAAAACAATGAAGAATATACTCTAGAGGACGGACGAAAGATCTATTTGCTTGCTAAAGGAAGACTCGTTAATTTATCTGCAGCTGAAGGGCACCCATCAGAAGTAATGGATATGTCTTTTGCAAACCAACTGCTTAGTTTAATTTATCTTGCTGAATCAGGAAGCAAATTGGAAAACATAGTTTATGATATTCCGAGAGAACAAGATGAGAGAATTGCTGGTTTGAAACTCAAACTTATGAGTTATGAAATAGATAAACTTACAGCAGAGCAAGCTAAATATAAAGATGCATATTTTGAAGGAACTTGATTTCTTCTTTTTCCCCTCTTCTAATTAATACTCAAGATATGCCCTTTACTTCTCCGCAAGATTTTTAGCCTAGAGTTTTCATATAGAGAGATATAAGAAAAGGGGAATAAGCTGTGATAAAACATCTTCTGGTTCTTACAACTTATGGTCAAATATTCTATAGTCAGGAATTTGAAAAAACAAAAGAAGCTGTTGATGTTGCACTAACTGGAGGGTTGATGAGTGCAATCTATTCTATGGCTTCTGAAACCCAAAGAGAAAAGATATCTGAATTTGAAATGGTTACCTCTCGAATCATCTTTCAAGAGGAGAAGGGTGACTTACTCTTTGTTTTATCAGTAGATAAGAGAATGGATATTAAAGATACATACGAACTGCTTGGAATGATTTCTAAAAGATTCTTTGAGAAGTATGGTGAACTCAGAATAGATGGGTTAGTCTTAACAGATTTTGAAGTTGATGCAACAGAAATCATCTACAAAAAACTCTGGTATCTTGACACACAAAAAAGAAAATTCAGAATATTGGATTATCTTTCAACTGTTTTAGTAACACTAGCTTTGTGCTGGTATACCTTGTTAATCTTTGGTTCACCACCATTCCTAGGAATGCCAGAGTTCAACATTAAGACTTTTGTTTGGGATAATTTGTTGATTAGAATTGGTAATCCGGTTGGTTTTGTGTTATACCTTTTATTACTGATAGCTGTTATAGCGATTCCAGCTATAGCTGTGTTCTTACTGTTCAAGTTCACACATGTAAAAGATATTTTTAGATTCTCAAGAGATTACTTAGCGAGGCCAACAAGAGCAAGTTATTCGGAACTGCTTCCAAATTACTTCTTGTTTTCAATCCTTGTTTCGTTTCTAATTTATACAAGTTTTATGATCTTCTCTGGAGGATTCTTCACTGAATTAACAGTTTTTCCACTCTTTCCAGGAAGTCTATTTCCAGAATTGGACCAACCTTTTAATTTCGCAAATCCTCTTTCTAGTGATGTTCTGGATCAGATGATAATTGGACTACTGACTTGGGCTACATGGGTGTTTGTTTTTCCACTAATTTACTCACTATTATTAGGAGAAAGAAAGTGGGGAAAAATATACAGAAATGCTGTTTATATAGCTTCTATCGCAATATTCGTCCTAATAATATGCTATGTTTTTGCAGGAGTCAAGTATCTGGAAGCTGTAGGATTTCATCCAAGAGATAGAGAGGTTTGGAGAACGGAACAGTTAACTGCGCTCTATCAGCTTATAACGGGTATACCTGTGAATATATTTTTCTATGGTTTTCTGTTATATTTAGGACTTGGAGTAAACAGAGTAACTCCTTCAAAAACAAGAGTTCCATCTCTTTTTGCTGTTGGTGTAGCAATATATTTGACACTAATAATTCAAAGATTGATTTACTTTGTATTAGTAGCTCCGACGTGATAATTATACTTGGGGAGGATACAACCTTTTCTCTTTTAGAAACTTTTATATCGAAAGTTTTTAGATAGTAGGAATAGCAATGTGATAATTGATGCTAGAGTTTATTGTAAGGTTCTTTTTCCATAATAAGAAAAGGACATTTCAAGCGATAATGACATTAACCTTAGCATTAGTTATATACATCGCTACTGTACTCCTTGTTGGAGGATATGCAGCTAATATTAGTGGTATGGCTTCTATTGTTAGTCCATCCAACTTCCTTCTAATTACGGAGGATGGTCAAAGTCTATCAGAGAGTAGGATTGATTTAGAAGTTCTTAGTTTTTTAATGGAGTACTCAGAGAATACTCCGAATGTTGATGTTGTACTTCCACAATTGTATTTTGAGGTTTC
>JAGLTB010000149.1 GCA_023270155.1 Candidatus Heimdallarchaeota archaeon
AATCCCTTGCCTTTTTTTTCATTAGTCATGTGACGTATTGCTAGTAATTCTAATGCTTGAGTTTTCACACCTGTTTCCTCCAGTACTTCTCGTTCGATTCCTTTAGAAAGGGATTCACCAAGCTCCACATATCCACCAGGAAGAGTCCACAACCCCTCACTTACCCCATACTTGTGTTTAACAAATAATATCCTGTCTTGATATAAACAAAGCCCCCCCACTCCTATTTTATGAAGACTGTGCTTAGCAATATAATCGCTCTGCATAATTTACTATTCTTTCTACTTGTTAAAAATCTTAACTAATACAATGCTATTTCTCATACACATTACTAGCTAATCTTCAGCTATTCTTTTAAACCATATTTATGACGTACTGATACTAAATACATTACTCACAGTAAAGAGTGAGGATCAGATGATGGACAATTTTCTGAAAAATCTATCAACGATGACTAAAACACGACCTTTTGCGATTTTTCAAGCGTTTTTTGTAACTATACTCTGGTCATCATCTTGGCCTATTATTAAGTTCGGTTTAGAAAACGAAAACATACCCCCTTTCATGTTTGCGGGTTTACGTTATGTTGCTGCTTCTGTAATTCTGCTTGTTGTAGTCCTAGTTTCTTCAAAGCACAGAAAAGAGATAAAGACCATCTCAAAGAAGTGGTGGTTAATTCTGATATTCTATGGATTGATTTTTTACACTCTAACCCAAGGTGCACAATTTCTTGGATTAGTTTATCTTCCTGCAATTACTGTTAGTCTTCTTCTGAGTTTTACCCCTATTTTAGTTCTCATCATAGCAGTTTTTACGATAAAAGAAAAACCTAGTTTTATACAAACAATATTCGTATTTGCTGCTCTAGGTGGAGCATTGCTG
Source organism: Candidatus Heimdallarchaeota archaeon (assembly GCA_023270155.1). Lineage (GTDB taxonomy): Archaea > Asgardarchaeota > Heimdallarchaeia > Heimdallarchaeales > Heimdallarchaeaceae > UBA460. The sequence continues at coordinate 883 of JAGLTB010000149.1, forward strand.
TATTTTATACCTTCACTGAACCTAAATCTTACTACCTCAATTATAATTGGATTAGTTGTTGTTATTATAGGAGTTTTAGCAAATGCTTTCTCAACAATAGTTGGGAGATCTATCAACCAAAAGCAAGTCCTTAGTCCCTTAGTAATAACAGCTATAAGCATGTTCATTGGTTCTATTGTTTTACTTGTTGTAGGTTTTAGCGTAGAGGGTGTTCCAAGTATCTCTCTAACTGGTGTAGGATACATTCTATGGTTGAGTGTAGTAAATACTGCTCTTGCTTTTACATTATGGAATCATTCTATGCAAAGATTAAGGGCAGTAGAGATTTCAATTATAAACAATACTATGCTTTTCCAAATAACAATCCTAGCAGTGATTTTCCTTAGTGAAAGACCAACTCCACTGGAATGGGTAGGATTAGCAATAGTAGCAATTTCTGGCTTATTACTACCTTTGTTCAGATCAAAGGAAAAAAAAGAAACAGAGCCGCGTGAAAATAATAAAACATTGAATGCTGATGAATCAAAAAATCAAATTAATGAACTAAAACCTCAATTTTGAATGGGTTCAAGTGATAAGAAAAAAGAAATTGAGAGAGAAAGAACTAATTTTTCTTTCTCCAAAGAACAACTATTCCAATAGTGAGTATACCCAACAGAACAAAAGCCCAATTATATGGAACTTTAGTTGACAGAGCAGTGCTTTCCACAATAAAAATCATTTCTTCAATGTTGTCTTCTGTTGATCCATCTTCTTGAAAAATCTCATGCCAAGCATAGTCATGGTTCACATACACTATCAATCCAGTTGCTCTATTGTATCTTAGTTCTGTTGTTATGTCTAAGGTTCTATCTGTAGTATCCCAATCAAGTGGATCAGTATAATCGCTTTCTTTGTAAACTTCTGAATAAACACGTTTAAGCGTCCATGTATCTTTACTCAACTTAGATGTAGTTCTAACCCTTAGATTTACAGATTCGGAATATGAGTGGAAATTAGTTTCTGATTTGAGATCACCAGTTCCTTGTTGATAGTTATTATGCAAAACTAGGAAATTATCATAGGTTCCAGTAGAATTGGTATAAGTAACAGGCAACAAAAACCTCTCGTAAAACCATCCTGACCACATACCAATATTTACCCAATCTAGATCAAATAAATCAATATCGTCTGTGTCATTAGTGACAAATTCATCATTTAATAAAAATTCAACCCATATATTTGAATCGTTACCGAATAACTGATATTCTCCACCAAGAGCTGTGGCATTAACGTCTTGTAGGAGCGTAACATTAATTCTATCTCCTTGTTTCAGTTCTTCAGGACCAAAATCCAAGAATGAAGGAGTTATATCCCCGACAGTTGTCAGAGTTGTAACTTTCCATTCATAGGATGTTCCAGCTTCTAGAGTTAATAAATAACTATATTGTCCCTGAATTGATGGGATGAATGAGACAAATAGCACTAAACTTAGAATAAATGACAGTAAAGCCATTTTGTTTTTGTTTTTCATATATTCACCTTTTCTATTCTATTATACTTACATAAAGTAAGACTATTTTAGTTCTCTAGAAGGAAAACTTACCATATAAACCTTTTTCAAATCCCCAAAAAGTTTGGAAAAAATAAGTGGAAAGAGCAAGAATTTTCATTCTTGCGAGAAGGTATTATTTGTTTTTTTCAGCCTTAAGAATTTTTATGAACTCTGGAATTATTTCGAAAATATCCCCAACAATTCCAAAATCAGCTAATCCAAAAATAGGTGCTTCAGGATCTTTGTTTATAGCTACTACTGTATTTGCGTGAGACATACCCACTAAATGTTGGATAGCTCCTGAAATTGCGAGAGCAATGTAAAGATTTGGTGCAACTGTTCTACCTGATTGTCCCACTTGTTGAGGATGGGGTATCCATCCCAAATCTACTAGTGGTCGAGAACTGGAAACGGTTCCTTCTAACTCCTTTGCAAGTTCTTCTATCATTTTGATGTTCTCTTTGCTTCCAATTCCTCTTCCTATGGAAACAAGTAGGTGAGATTCTTCAATATTAATAGAGTCTTCTGATGAAATAGTTTCTTCTTCAATTTTAGTTCTTATACTTAACGGTTTGAGATTTACTTCAATCTTCTCTAAAACACCTGTTCTGGTTTCATCTAAACTGGGTTTTGGAAAAACATTAGGTCTTACTGTTGACATTTGGGGTCTAGTGTATGGTGAGAGGATAGAAGCCATTATATTACCTCCAAATGCTGGACGAGTTTGAACCAACTGTCTATTAGCGTTAATATCTAATCCTGTACAATCTGCGGTTAAACCTAACGCTAATCTAGCTGCAATTCTAGGAGCTAAATCTCTTCCATTTGGGGTAGCACCATATAGAACTATCGAGGGTTTATCAGCAGCAATTATACTTGAGATTACTGTAGCAAAACCATCAGTAGAATAGTTTTCAAGTAATTCGTGTTCAGCAAGATAGACTTTATCAGCGCCATACTGGAACAATTCTGAAACTAGATGTTCAACATCTTTTCCAAGAAGCATAACAGCTACTGATTCTCCTAATTTCTCTGCAAGTTCTTTACCTTTCTCGAGAAGTTCCAGAGCAACACCCTTAATATGAATATCTTCTCCTTTTCTCTCCCATTCTCCCCAAACAAAAACATCCGTATACAGGGCTAGATCTTCTTCTGAAACAGCTTTTCTTTCTATACTTAATGCATCAAAAGGACAGGCATTAACGCAAGTTCCACAAAGAGTACAACCATCCAGAACTTTAGCTTTTTTGGTTTCTGGCTCAACAATTATTGCTGCAAAAGGACAAACTTTTTCACATATTTTACATCCGGTACAAGCATCAATATCAATTTTTAACATCTTCATACACCTCTATAGATAATTATTCTCCTTTAGAAAGTCGTATAACTTCCTAGCAGCAACTTTAGGATCTGTTCCTTCTGGAATAAGAGCACCTCCAGCTTTTTCAGGAGGAGCAAAAATTCTATCAACTTGAGTGGGTGAGGCACTAAGACCAATTATATTTTCATCTATACCTAAATCATCCGCTGACTTCACTTCCAATTTTTTCTTTCTGGCATCCAATATATCTTGCATTGAAGGAATCCTACGGATGTTTGATCCTTTGCTCATAGTTACTAAAGTTGGTAATCTTGCAGAGAGAACTTGATAGCCGTATTCTGTTTCTCTCTTGACTTTGATTCTTTTCTTTTCAATTTCTGTTTCAACACCATAGGTGATTTGAGGGACACCAAGTTGTTCAGCAGTTTCTGCAGGAACTTGAGCAGTATCTCCATCAATAGCTTGTTTACCAGTCAAAATAAGATCAAAATCAGGTACTAGTTTAGCAACACCCTCCTTCAGAGCAGTTGAAGTTGCCCAGACATCAGAGCCAGCAAATTTTCTATCTGAAAGTAAATAAGCTTCATCTGCTCCTAATTCTAAGCATCTCATAAGTGCTTCTGCTGCAAAAGGTGGTCCCATACTTATTGCTATTACTTCTATCTCCATTTCTGGATATGTGTTCTTTAGTTTGACAGCTTCATCTAACGCATACTCACAATAAGGATTCAAAATCGCTGCAACTCCTTCACGAATCAAAGTTCCAGTTTCTGGATCAACAGCTACCTTATCTGCTTCAGGAACTTGTTTAGCTAATACTACAATTTTCATTATGATACCTCCTTAGAAAAAATATTTCCGGGATTAAAAAGGAAATTCGGGTCAAGAGTGGTCTTTACTTGTCTCATCTCATTGATTGCTTCATTACCAAACATAATCTCAAGGTATTCATGTTTGATTTTTCCTATTCCGTGTTCAGCGGAAACAGACCCTCCAAAAGAAACAGCTTTTTGAGCAAATTTCTTGTAGAGTTGTTTTCCAAGCTCTAAATCTTCCATATTCCTTGGAAGAATATTGACATGAACATGATTATCTCCAATATGCCCCCAAATGACATATTCCAATCCTACTTCATTGAGGATTTTATGATAGAATTCCATCATCTCACCAATATACTCATCTTCAACAGACATATCGGTACCTAATTTGTGAATGGAAGGATATTTCTTCTTACGCTCAGCAATTATATTGTTAACAATTTCTGGAACCGCATGTCTGAAATGCTTAAATCTATCGAGTTCTCGCTCTTCATATGCACTCCAAGTATCCTTTAGGGATGAGTTACACTCTTCTAGCATTAAACCAATTTCTTTGAAGGTTTCTTCCAAAGCATCTTCTTTGTAACCAAGATCAAATGAAATTGCTGTATTAGCTTCCTCTGGAATGTTTGGCATATTGACAAACTTAGGGTCTACTTTTTGTGTATCTCTTAAAAGAGTGAGAGAGTTATTATCAAAATACTCCATGAATTCAGGTTTGAATTTTGAACTACTGCGTAACAAAGTTACGAATTTTATTGCATCAACTTCATTAGTGAAGAAAGCAACATTGGATATGTGTGGAATATATTCTTTCAACCAGACATCTGCTTCCGTAATAAAACCAAAAATCCCTTCAGAACCAATAAAAAGATCGATCAAGTCCATCTCTGGCGTTGTATATAAACCTGCAGCATTCTTTGCTTTGGGTAATTGATATGAAGGAACTTTAAATTCGAACTCTTGTTCTGCAGTTTTTATGATGAAAACTCCATCCTTAGCTTTGTATTTCCCACGTGGGATTTCTAACACTTCTCCAGTACTGATAATGACTCTAAGACGACGAACCCATTCTCTAGTTGCCCCGTATTTGAATGTTCTAGCTCCTGAAGCATTAGCAGCTATGCATCCTCCAATTGATGCAGTCATCTCTGTAGGATCGATTGGATAAAACATAGTTGGTTCTTCATTGAATTTCCCAATCCAGTTTTTTTCTGGGGGAATACTTTGGTTTTCTTCAATCTTCTTTAGCTTAACTATTTCGTTAATTTCATTTAGAGTTATATTTGGTTGAACTCTAACAAACCATCTACTATCTTCCTCATCGTATCCTAAACCAATGAAATCATCCATACGTTCCAAGGAAACAACAGCTCCGCCTAAAAGAGGAACTGCTGAACCAACTATTCCTGTTCTAGCTGCAGAAATCGTGATAGCTTGATTTTCTTCTTTCATTTTGTTGATAATCGAAACAATTTCATTTTCATTAGTAGGAAAAAGGAGCCATTCAGCATGACCGCCACTAATCTTTGACTCATCAACAAGATAGCCAGGATAGGATTCTGCAATTACTTTATCCCCTTTTACAGAACGAACATCCTCAAAAGGAGAAGTTTCAACTTTATTTGTTACAATAACGTTCTCTGACAAAGAAATAATCCTCCAAGATTATATTTTGCGATTGTAAATGCATGATAATTCGCATATAAAAAAGTAATTACATGACATCAACAAGATTTTTTCAGATAGGTAAAAGGTAGAATTTAAATAAAGGTAATTTCAAACTGCAAAACATGGTTTCAATAAAAGTTATGTATGCTACTTCTTGGTGCGGGGATTGCAAAAGATCCAAGAGATTTCTAGATGGAAAAAATACCCCCTATAAGGTAATAGACATTGATGAGGATGAAGAAGGACGAAGAATCACAATGAAATTGAACGACGGTAAAGCTAAAGTTCCAACAATCGTCTTTGATGATGATTCTATTCTTGTTGAACCCTCAAATAAGGAACTGGCTGAAAAACTAGGGATTGAATGGAAGCATAATGAAACCAAATTTTGTTAATTACATTAGTTTTCATCTTCTCAAATATATGAAAAGATACTAAACTATTCTTTAAGAAAAACACCATCAAGTATCTCTGTAATCTTTAATCTATCTTCATATTCTAAGCTTTTTTGCGAATCAACAGATTCTTCAAGAATGCTCGTAATTAAAGTTTTTTTGCTCAAAATTTTAGTGAATTTTTCAAGTTTTTGATCACCAGAATAGGATTTTCCAATGAAAACATAACAGAAGAGTAAACCTTCGAAATTTTTCAAGAGACAAATATAATCTTGAAGCTTAAACCTTTCTATAGTCTCTATCACTTTCTCTTCAGATGTAAACTCTCTGATATTTTTTAGTACTTCTTCAATAAATTGAGGAGATAGAGCCTCTTCAAATTGCTCTGAAAAAACAACAGTACCTTCTGAAGATAGAATGAGAAATAAAATAGGAAATTCCTTACCAATCTCCTTATCAGTTATCGCTACAGTCCTTCGTTTTATGATTTGTTCGAGCTTTTCCTCGATATGAGTGAGTTCTAATTTTTCTGCTATAGTTGGAAGTTTCATTGTGAAATCTTCCCAGGATTCTAATTGTTCCAATAAGGTATCATATTCATTTGATATCTTAATTGACAATATATCAAGACCATTTTCTTTTGCAATCACTAACGCTTGTTTTAGAAAGTTCTGTGCCTTTTGAGTATCAAGTTCTAGTAAAGCTAATTGTGACTGAAGAAAAAGGGATTCAGCAGTTAAAGAATAAGAATTCTGTTTTTTAGCTGTTTCAGTTAGCATTGATACATATTCCTGCAATTCATCTAGAATCTCTTCTTCTAGATCAACATCTTCAGCTTTTCTAATATTCCAGAGCAATAAATCACATAAATTAAGAAGAGCTTCGATTTTGATTCTATAATCCACAATGTCCCCTTGTATTAGTCTCTCAAGCAACAGTTCAGCTTTATTTCTGTCTCTCTCTTTTGCACTTTCTTTTAGGTACAATGATTCAGATAGCTGGTATGCTTGTGTTACAATCTTACTTTCTGATTTCTCCGCCATTTGTTTGAATTTTTCCAGAAATTCTTTTGCTAGATTAAATAATTCAGCATCAAGATGAATAACTATTAACCTTTGTAGAGAATCAGCGATTCGAAAAGTTAGATCTAGTTCTTCATGCACTGCAAGGCTTTGAAGGTGGTATTTAATAGCGTCCTCAAGATTCCCTTGCTTATAATTAAGCTCACCTAAATTAGAATAGACCAAAGAAAGAATCCTCTTCACACCAAATTTCTTATTGATAGCTAAAGCGTCCTCAAAGTGCTTAGAAGCTTCATTTAACTCCCCTTTGATTAAGAAAATTTCACCTATCCTGTTGAGAGCAATACCTATGCTCCTCTCATCTTTTAAACCAACTTTAAGATTGTAATATTCATTTAAAGACTCTAGAGCTTGATCATAATGACCTTGTTGTCTTTGGATACCAGATATTTCATTGATACATTTAGCAACCATGTGGTGTAACTCTATATCTTCGAATATTTCTCTGCTTTTCTCATATTGTTGTAAGGCTTTGTCTAAATTACCAGATTGACCATAAATCATCCCCATATGTTGTATCGTTCTAGCAATATCAAATTCATTATCAAGTTCTTCAAAAAGAACTAAACTTCTACTATTAAATTCTAAAGCTTGGTTTAATTCTCCTTTATTGAAGTGGATACCAGATTTCATAGAATAAACTTGAGAAATGAAGTATTTTGCGTCTATTTCTCTAAATAATTCAATACTTTCGTCAAAAAATCGATTAGCTTTTTCCAAATCTCCTAAATAGAATAAAGCAAAACCACAACTATAAATAGCGGTTGCGATGCAATAAAGATCCTCCGTTTCTCTGCTTACTTCAAGAAAATTTTCAAAACAATCAAGAGCTCTATCATAAAAATTCTCAGCAAGGAAAGACAAGCCTTCAGATTCTTGAAGCCTAGCAATTTTGTGAAATTTAAGTCTGTCATCAACATCAGACAATTTACTAATAATCTTTCCAGCTTGTCTTAAGAGTCCCCTGCCCTTTTCTGTATCTCTTAGTTCAATTAGAACACGAGCTTTAGAGATAAGAGCATCAATACTCTCAAGAGGTTTATTGAGATCTTTGCTTAGTTTAATAATAATATCAGCCAATTCTAAGGCTTCATCATTCTTTTTACGACGAATTAGAACTTTAAGCTTGAAATTATCTAAAGCAAGATTGTCTTCTGGACTGATTTCTCCATCTTGCTGCAATTCATCAATGATCTTACAAACTTCTTTTAGTCTACCTTCTCGATAAAGAGCTTCAATTTGGAGACGAGTTTCATGAAGTGAAGAAGACATAGCTGGAACCTTTGTAACAAAGAAAAAGACGGATTCAACGAATATAAGCCTTACTCATACAAAAGAAAAGAAAGAAGATTATTTCTTTAAACGCGGTCTTGGCATCAAAACAGGAGTATTCTTCTTATATTCCTCGTAATCTTCTTGTCCTCCCCACTTTTTATCTGCTCGTTTTTCTAGTAAAGGAACTCCACTAATTGCAATTAGAAGTAATATCACAAAAACAGGAGAAATTAAGGTTACAAACCTCCAAGTTTCAAGACTAGGTAATGCTATTAATGCAATCCCCAGCCAAACTATGATTTCACCAAAGTAATTTGGGTGACGGGAGATAGACCATAGTCCAGTGTTGATAAATTTACCCTTATTTTCAGGGACGGATCTAAATTTGTTTTTCTGATAATCGGCTATTACTTCAAATCCAAACCCTAGTATCCATACAAGAACACCAAGTATAAGCCCAACCAAATCATAGGCGCTGTATATTGCTGGTTGCTCGATAGTTAATGCAGCTAAAGCAGCGGCTAAAGTGAAACTAACCCAAAGCCCTTGGAGAGTCCAAGCTCCTAGTAATCGAGAAAAGGATTGTTTAATTTCATCGAATCGCTTATCGTCTCCTGCTTTTAAGATTCTTCGTAATAAGAAAATCCCAAGTCGAGAAGTCCAAATTAAAACTAAAACCATTAGTAGAATAGATCGTAGATTAATTGCAGGACCAAGAACAACGGCAATAATGATCACAGTTGCGTAAGTTATCGAACCAGTTATATCAAAGAACTTTTCTGTTGTATAGATATAAGAGGGAATGAAGGCAAGCCATTGAATGGTAAAAGCAATAATTATACATAAAGCAAACAAAGGAAACCTCGCAAAAACAATAATTCCTCCCACACTTCCACCATATGCAAGCCCCGCAGCTATCGCTAATATAAGTGGTAAACTAACTAAAGACTGTATTTCACTCTTATTCATTATTATAACATCCAGTTTAGCATTTAATACAAATAGTGTTATGGTAATATGTTTTCAACATGGAACTGGTTTACTATAAATTTGATGTTCTTACAAAGAATAATTAAAAAGAGAATAATAAAAAAAATACACTCTACTCAGTTTTAACTGGAACTTC
>JAGLTB010000150.1 GCA_023270155.1 Candidatus Heimdallarchaeota archaeon
ACCTTACTTAAAGCAATCTAGATAATATCTATTATTGAACCATTGAGCTACAACCTTCGATATATTTAAGTAAGAACTCAGGACTTGTATGACAGTGAAGGTATTTGTTGTTTGACTATCTCTTTAAAACAATCATCGTTGGAGATCCAAACGTAGGGAAAACTTCAATTACATTACGTTTTGCGACAGGAATGTTCAGAGAACGTTATCTCCCTACAATAGGGGTGGAGTTTTCAGTTAAGGATATAGAAATAGATGGGAAAAGAGTGAAACTACAAGCTTGGGATACCGGAAGCCATGATCGTTTTTCATATGTTCGACCACTTTATTACAAAGGGAGTTATGGAGTTCTAGTTGTTTATGATCTAACAAATCATCAATCTTTTGAAAATCTTGACAAATGGTTTACGGAAGTTTTTACAAACTGTGAAACTGTAATTCCTGCAATAATCATCGGAAACAAAGCAGATCTAGGTGAAGAAAGAGCTATTTCGGATAAGGAACTTCAGGAATATGCAGACTCAAAGAAAAAAGAATATGAATTTGATGAGTTACGAACTTATGAAGTTTCTGCAAAAAATGGTCAGAATGTTAATGACATCTATTATGAACTGACTAAGAAAATGATTGAAAAATCCACTGCGCTAGACGATTAATAGAACCTTATATTTTATCACTTTTGGAATTCTAATACATACATATCAGAAGATTTAATTTCTACGTATTTGTCGCTTTCATAGAGCTTAATTGATTTTGTGGAAGCAAATCAAATATTATGCTTTTATAAAACAAACGAGGATTTATATAAATGTCACAGTAATGATTGCTTTATGCTTGAGACTGTGCATGTATCCAGCATGGTGGTGAAAAAATTGGCTGAAATAATAGATGTCCGTATTAATGGGAGAGGAGGACAAGGAGCTGTAACTGCATCACGATTACTAGGAGAGGCTGCAATCTTAGAAGGACAATATGTGCATGCTTTTCCTTCATTTGGACCAGAAAGAGCTGGAGCACCTGTAACTTCTTTTGCTAGAATTAGTGCAGAATCATTTACAGAAAAAACAGAAGTATATGAACCCCATATTGTAGTGGTTATAGATCCAACACTTCTGGAAGATTGTCCAGTAACAGACGGATTAAGAGATGGGGGAACAATTGTTGTAAATTTCGAGGGAATGAAAGAATCGTTAATGAAGTACTTTGAAGGAGTACATGCAAATATCTACAAAGTCGCAGGATCAAAAATTGCGCTTGAAGAAATAGGTAGAAACGTTCCTAATCTTGTAATGCTTGGAGCATTGTTAAGAGTAACTGGGTTGGTTAAACTGGAAAGTTTACTTAAAGTTACAACTGGTAGATTTAAGGGAGCTTTAGGAGAGAAAAATGTTGCTGCAATAAAAAGAGCATATGAAGAGGTGGAATAATGACATCAAAAGAAGCTCCTAAGGACTTTAAAAAATGGGTGGAAGAAAAGTGGGGAACTGAAGAATTACCCATAGGTGGAGTAGTACCATATCATACAGCGTATGAATACAAAACAGGAGACTGGTCTGCACATAAAGCAGTAATTTTCAAAGATAAATGTATCAGTTGTATGAATTGTTTTTACTATTGTCCCGATGCTGCCATTATCATGGATGATGATATGAAAGCAGACTGCGATATTGCATATTGCAAAGGATGCGGAATTTGTGCAAAACACTGTCCAGCAGATGCAATTGAAATGAGGAGATTAACTAGGTGATAAAAAATGGTAACTAAAGTACAAGGGATGACTGGAGACGAAGCTGTTGCATATGCAGCAAAATTAGTTGACCCTGATGTTGTTGCAGCGTATCCTATAACACCTCAAACAATTATAGTTGAAAGATATAGTGATTTTGTGAATAATGGAGAAGTAAATACTTCTTTTATTCCTGTGGAATCAGAACACTCTGCTATGTCTGCATGCGTTGGTGCATCACTTACAGGTGCAAGAGTATTTACAGCTACAGCTTCAGCTGGATTAGCACTGATGTATGAAATCTTGTATGTGGCATCTGGATTGAGATGTCCAATTGTACTAGCAGTTGCTAATAGAGCGTTTTCAGCACCTATTAACATACATGGTGAATGCACTGACCAAATGGTTTGCAGAGATGCTTCATGGGTCTCTCTTTTTGGTGAATCAGCTCAAGAAGCATATGATGAAACCATTATGTCCTTCAAAATAGCTGAGCATAAAGATGTTCTTCTTCCAACAATGTTTGGTATTGAAGGATTTATTGTTACACACGCTCTTGAAAGAGTAGAGACTTTAACAAAACATCAAGTAGAAGATTTTCTCCCTGCAGAAAGGCAAGTCGATTATAAATTCTCCCCCGATGAGGTGATTTCATTTGGATCTTTAGTTCTCCAAGACTATTATATGGAGATTAAGAGACAACAAGAAGAAGCAATGCAACGAGCATATCTTGTTACTAAAAATGTCATGGAAGAATTTAGTGAGTTGTCAGGAAGAACAATGGAAGTAGTAGAAAAATATAAACTGGAAGACGCTGACTTTGCTTTTGTTTCTTATGGAGCAACTGCAGGTAATGCTAAAGCAGTAGTTAACCGTTTAAGGGATAAAGGAGAAAAAGTGGGAGCTCTAAAAATTCGTTTACACAGACCATTTCCATCATTAGATATAAATGAAGCTCTAACTGGAGTTAAAGCTGCTACAATATTAGACAGATCAGTCACTTTTGGTTCTCCAGGAACTATCTTGCAAAATGATATTTCTACAGCACTCTATGGTAAAGAAAATGTTCCCTCTCTGCACGGATATATTAACGGTCTAGGGGGAAGAGTTCTAACTTTACCAGAAATAGAAGAAGCATATGAGAAGTCCAAAAATTACAATGATATTGGATTGACTTCAACAGTTGACTGGATAGGGTACAGGAAATGAGGTGTGAAAGATGTTAGAAATACCAAGTATATCAGTAAAAGATCTTCAAGAATGGTCAAAAATGGATGAAGTTCTTACATCTGGACACAGATTATGTGCAGGATGTGGAGCAGGATCTATGGCAAGACAAGTTACTTTAGCTGCTAAAGCTTTAGGAAAACCCATTATGCTGGTTAATGCTACAGGCTGTTTAGAGGTAGCATCTACAATATATCCATATACAGCTTGGAATGCTCCATGGGTGCATAATGCTTTCGAAAATGCTGCAGCGACTGCTTCAGGAGCAATAGAAGCAATGAAAGCAATGCGAAGGAAGAAGCAAATGTCTGCAAAAGATGCTCATATGATAGTATTTGGAGGTGATGGGGGAACTTATGATATAGGGCTTCAGAGCTTATCTGGAGCAATTGAAAGAGGTCATGATTTTCTCTATGTCTGCTATAATAATGGAGCTTACATGAATACAGGAATTCAACGTTCTGGAGGTACTCCCAAATATGCAGCTACAACAACCAGTCCCCCTGGTTCTGTAATTCCTGGAAAGGTTAAGTGGATTAAACCATTAGCAGAAATAATAGCTGCTCATGAAGTACCAACATACACAGCAAGTCCAGCTTATCCCAGGGATTTAATGGGAAAAGTTCAAGCAGCATTAAAAGCAGATGGACCAGCATTTATGCTAGTAGATTCACCATGTAATCTGGGGCAAAGGTATCCACCTAATATCTCTATTGTAACAACAGAACTAGCAGTGAAATCTTGCTTCTTTCCACTATATGCTACTTATAAGGATGAATGGTTACTAACAGGAGAATCTGCAAGAATAGCCAAGAAACCAGAGAGAAAGATACCTGTAGAAGAATATCTGAAACCTCAAGGAAGATTTAGGCATCTTTTCCTCCCAGAATGGAAAAGTAAGCTAACAGAGATTCAAGATATAGTTGATGATAGATGGAATAGATTAGTAAACAAATCTTCTTTTTAGTTTTCCAACTTTTTTCCTTATTTTACTTTCAGTTGTCTATTTTCTTTATAAATGCCTTCGAAAAAATATGACAAACTGCAAAAAAACTGCAAAAAAATCCAGATTGTTTAAGTTTAGTGATGTTGTTTTTTGTTTAGATATGGCTTCTTCCACAAGTGGCTAAAATACACCGGATACGGGAGGGAGTACCCTCCCTTTGATGCAAATGATTTTAAAATATAGAGAAAATTGAATTTGCTGTTAAATGTCTGGAAATGTGAATGCAAAGAAGCTATCTGGAGAATTCTTTACTCCTTCTTCAATAGTGGATTTTATGATTAGAAAAATTTTTGATCATCTCAATACAAAGGGAAGAATTCTAGACAATAATTTCACAGAGTTTCAGGATACGCTTTTTCAGATTAAATTTTGTGATCCAGCTGTTGGGACAGGAAATTTCATTTTAGGCTTACTTCGTTATGTATGGAATAAAATTCAAAAATACGGAAATCTGTCTTATAAAGATCAGAATAACTTTCTGAAATCATTTATGCAAAAAAATGTTTATGGTATAGATATAAAGAAATCATCACTTGATTTATGTAAATCAAGAATAATAGATCTATATCCGCAGCTGGATATTAAAGATCTAAAACACCTTAAAACCGGTAATAGTCTAATAGATTTTGATGTTTATGAGGTTCTTCACGGTGATGAGATTGAAAAACTATTTCCCTTTTCATGGACAAAATCCTTTTCAGAAGATATTAAGTTTGACGTAATAATCGGAAATCCACCATATTTTAATCTCAAAAAAATGATGCTTAAAGACGAAAGTACTCGTTTACTGTATGAGTATCTTAAAAATTCAAAAATTTGGAGCAAATACTTCCGGGGTTCATCAGATATCTACTACTATTTCATCATTCGTTCTCTCGAACTTTTGAATCAGAATGGGTTTTTATCATTTATATTACCAAACTATTGGATTGAAAATAAATATGCAGATAAATTGAGAGATATTCTACTAGATAATCAGATTTTGGATATCTATGATTTCGGTGAACTCAATGTATTCAAAGATGAAGGTAAGTGGTTAAATGTATCCACCTGTGTTCTCACTCTGGAAAAAACTTCACCTTATAAGAAAATAAAAATCACTAAAGAAATACCAAGGAATTTCTTCAGAAATAAACGAGTGAAAACTTCGAGTTTTTCTATAGATAGCTCTGATTTAACTAAAGATAAGTGGATTTTATCTCCATATGCGGAAAGGATAAAGAAAATAGAGAACAATACAAATATTATCCAACTGTCCTCAATAGCATCTATAGCTCAAGGAATGTCTCCTGGAGTCAAAAGTGTATTTGTTCTTAACAAAGAAACAATTGAAGAGTTTCATATCGAATCAGATGTCTTAGTCCCTTTTGTCACAAATAAACACATCAAAAAATGGAATCTGGATTCCACGGAAAAACCTTATGCAATTTTACCTTCTTTGATTCAAAAACCAGAAGATTATCCGAACACAATGAAATATCTGCAAGAAAATAAAGATAATCTTGAAGCGGGTCCTGATAGAAAACGATTGTTAGACAAAAACAAAATCAGATGGTATGATTTTAGTGTGTATAGAAATCTTGATTTTTTTATGAAAATGAAGGATAAAATACTCTGCCCGTATCGTTCTCTCTCACCTAAGTTCAGCTTAGATAGAGAAGGTCACTTTGGAGCAACTGATATTTATGCTATATCTCCTAAAGATTCAAACGATTTATTTAATCTTCTAGGTATATTAAACAGCAGTTTTGTGGAGTTCTGGTTTAGAGAAGCAGGAAAGAGAAAAGGAAAGATGTTAGAGTTTTTTAGTGATCCTTTACGAAGAATACCTGTTCCTCATAAGAAGAGAAGCTCTATTACTAATGATGTCAAAGACATTATACGAATTTTAGATAAGAATTCAAATATCAAAACTGAGGAAACTAGAGAAATAGAGGAGATAATAAATGAGAAAGTTGCTCAAATGTATAATCTCGATTATACTTTCTTGCAAAAATATCTGAAAGAAAAGAAGTAAGTTATTATCGAAAAGTGCAAATTATTCTCCACTCATCATACCCTGCTAAGTATAATCGAACTTCAGGAAAAGCGAGTTCCTTCAAAACAAGATAAACCAGAGCTGACTGAGGTGCAGATTCACAGTAAACTACTATTGTCTTATCTTTCTTTATCCCTTTTGCTAGTAATTCCTTCTTTATATCCTCTTTTTCTTTGAGAATGAAATAATCAGGAAATTCATCAAACAGATCTAAGTACCAGTGATGTATTGCTCCTGGGATGTTTCCACCTTGTTGATCCAAAACCAAAGCATATTCAGAGCGATTATCAACATAGGTTATATCATCAGAATTAATGCTCATTAGAATCTCATCCTTATCGATTAGAATATTGGGATTTTCAACTTTGAAACTTATCTTACCCTTAGCAACTTCTGGAATTTCAGCAGTTAAAGGGAGATTTTCTTCTTCCCATTTAGCAAGAGCACCATCGAGGAGATTCACGTTAAAAAAACCAAAATAGTGAAGCGTCCAAGCTGCCAATGAGCAGTTTAGATTAAACACATCATCAACAAGAATTAGTTTGTCATTACTGTTTATACCTTTCTCACGAAGATTAACGAGGAGAATTTCTTCTTTAGGAAGGATGTTTAATCCATCTTCATTTTGTTGAGCAAATATACTATTATTTATGTGAACTGAACCTTCAATATGTCCCTTCTCATATTTTTCATAATCACGTAAGTCAATTACCTTGTACTCTTTATTTTCCAAGTTTTTTACAAGGTATTCAGTAGTAACAAAGGTTTCAATGCAGTTCTCGCTCATCTAAAAATAAATTTAGGAACTTCAAATAATAACTTTACCCTAGTACTAGGCACTTACTCCATTTTTGCAAGAGTTCCGGCAAAGATTAATGGTAAGACTAGAGTTATATCTGCAATTACAGTTACCATACTACTTTCATCATCAACCTTCCCCCAAGAAATAGCTTCCTCTAAAGAAGCACCAGAAAGTCCTCCAGTTTCAACTCTATCCATTGTAATCTGAATAGCATAATCAAAGGATTTTGGAGACATAAGACGAGATTGAAAAATGTAGTTTTTAGGAACCCCACCCCCTAAAAATAAAGTTCCCGCTTTATCTGCATCCCATGCGAGTTGTTGAACTTTCCCTAAATCTGCTAAATCATCTATGAGTATATTATGAGTTTGAGAAAATAACCACATGTGTAAACCTAGAATACTATCACTAATTGCTGGAACAAAAATTGGTACTTTCTTTTCATAAGCTGCTCTAACAAACGAGTTTTTATCGTTGATTCTTTCACCAATTAAATCTAACCATTTGTACGATGGAAGTGTTAAGGAGTTATTTTCATCTTTATGATTATCCCAAATATCTTCAAAGATTGGTCTCAGATTATCCTCCAATTTCATAAAAGATTCATCATCAACAAAAGCATCATATATTCTATCAATAGATTTTTCCCTTAGCTCTTTATCTGACTTGTAAGGTATTTGTTTGAGATGTTTTCCACCTACAGCTTCTATAATATCATGAGTAATATTAGCCCCTGTTGAGACAATTACATGTACCATTTCCTTTCTGATCATTTCAGTGATGATTTGTCTCATACCTCCAGGAACTAATGCTCCAGCTAATCCAAGGAAAATAACAGCTTTCTCTTCAATCATTTTTACATAGATATCTACAGCCTTCCCAACTCTTCCTGGACCAAAAACTCCAGATTGCTGAAATTCTTCAATTAGATTCTCAATAGAATAATCATCTTTCAAATCAATTGGTTTAACTCTGGGATAGTCTTTTTTCTCTTGATTCATCAAACTCAGAAGACTGTAATCATTTCCCTTTTTTAGCTTTTTCGATAAGGAGTTCTATTTCCTTTGCTCTGAAAGGAGACTCTTCAAGTTCTGTATGGTCGATTGGACAGATATAACGGATATGATCCCCTACATGTATAGAACCTAGTGGTAATTTGCAGATGTACACTCTGTTGCACGATCTGCAGTAAAATGTGGATCTTGTGGATTCTTCAAAAATATCTATATCAGTATCAATAGCACAAGTTGGGCAAGGGAATATACAGATGGTTGGTCTGAAACTCTCATTTTTTGACATCAGATACACGTTTTTGATACTAATGAGTTAAGATAGTAGTTCTAACTTATTAATATTAGGTTTAAAATCAACCACAAATAGAAATTAATCAAGACCATAATTTGAAGGAGGGGAAGTGTAGAACATCCCTATCTTCGCTCAAAACGAATAATTCAAAATCCTCCAATGAAACTTCTTCTCTCAAAATTGGAGATAATAAGAATTCCTGAGATTTTGGGTGTATGGGTGTTCCCGTAGAATAACTTGAAAATGCTGGGGTGACAATCAGTTTAGCTTTTTTAAACTTGAGAGGACCCATTAAATAAGCAGGGGATTTAATCTTCTGAAGACCATTAACTCTTGCTGAAAATATAGGATGCTCATGTGCGATGATTACATATTCAATTACCTTTAGTAAGGATTTAGGAAGATTTCTGTCCCCATGAGTGAAATAATACTTCCCTAAATTATAGTCCATTTCATGATAAATTGCATTTTTTATGTCTCTCACTACCCAATTAAGATAGACGTCATGATTACCTCTAATTATATGTAATTCCTTTACATGCTGAGCAACAGAATTAAGAAAATTTTTGACATCACGATTTTCAATTTTTGTTGGTTCATGAAAACTATGCTTCACATCACCATTCAAAATCAGTTTCTCAGGTTCAAGTTCTCTAATGTACTTAACAACTATCTCTATTAGCTCTTCAGTCTGGTTATATGGAGAATAAGTTCCATCCTCAAGCATAATAGCTTCGTATCCGAGGTGAAGGTCTGCAATAACTAAAGAGCTTACATCCTCTAAATAAAGAATGGGGGATGCATCTACTATCTGAATACTCGAGGTTATTGAATATCGAGATAAACTCACTGTTTCACCTTACATCTAATCTAAATTCAGTGAACAAGAAAGCAAAAGACTATAAAAAATTGTATATCAGTAGAATTTGTACAGAGTTAGTTTTTCATATTGAGAATTCTATCTATCTTCTCCTAGACCTATGGAGGCAAATCTTGCAGCGTAGATTTTCTTTCCTGCTTCACAACAATGAAAGACTATGGCACTCATTTTCTCTCCAACTAAATACAGAGTGAAAGCGTGTTGCCATTCTTTAGATGATCCTGGTAACTCCTTTAACAATAGTCTATATAGCTCATGAGCCCCCATTTCTAATGCTGTTAATTGTGTCTTATCGAATGTTTGAATCTCAGATAATTCAGCATGTACAAGTTGATTTAATACATTTATACATGTTAGAATAGCTTTGTTAAGATTGTAAAAATATTCCATAGTCTGCAAATGCATGGTCATATGTTCTTGAGATAATATGGCAATTAAATCAACCATTAACTTTGAGACATTTTTCAAGTGAGTGAAAATTGGATCATATTGATTGATAGAAAGCTCCATTCTATCTTCAGGCTGATAGATTGTTGAAGTGATATCATCTATAAAGTTCATAACATTCTCATATAACTGTTCCATTTTAGTAGTTCTTTCTTCCATTCCTGGATGATAAAGCAGTGTAAGAGTAACTAAATCTGCCATCCTTACCATAGTATCACAAACTAAAATAGAACAATGTAGAATCGTATCTGTCAAATAAGAAGGGTATTTTTCCTCAGATGACATGTTTATTTCCTAAATAATGAAGTTAGCATTCCGATATAAAGATGTTATGCAAGAATCAGCCTATTTGCTCTAAAAACGAAAAAAAAGGAAAAAAGGAGAATTTCAATCAAATCTCGAAATAAATATTATGGTTTTCATTTCGTTTGTAATTTTTGTTCTAGCTTCAATGAGATTTGATTGTACTATCTTGATGATAGAATCTTGGTTGTCTTTTACTACTGCTTTATGATTTATATTCCATTTTGTTAGAGCAGTTTTTATCTCACTTATATCAATAACTGCATCCACAGAATAATGATCTGAACCTAAGTCATCATATTCTGTACCTGTACCTACATTTGAGCTAATAAAGGAAGTATTGAGGTATTGATTTACAAAAATATAATCTATTCTAGAGTTCATATTAGGAATGTTAAGAGTGTACCCTGGATCATTGGGATGCAGAGTTCTAAAGACATCAGTAAAATTATGAACTTGAGATGCAAATTGACCATAGACTGGATCTTCAGGATTTAGAAGCATGGTAACAGGACCATAACCAAAATCAGCTCCTGGATCACCCTCTAGATCTCCTGTGTCAACTGGAGATAGAGAATTAATATCCCCAATATAAATTAATGGTGCATCACCAATTACTTCATCAAAGTAATTGTTCAATCCCTCTTGTTCAAGTTCTCTCTGCTCTTTTTCAAAATCTGCAGAACAGCATTTTAGATGAACTCCTACAATATGTATCTCTTTTCCTTTGACATCAACAACTGCGTGAAATGGATCGTGTGTTGGTGGAGCGGGTGAATCATCATCCCGATGCATATTATCGATTTGATTGAACTCTAAAATTGGGTATCTACTGAAAATTGCTTGACCAGTTGTACTCCATTGTGTCTTTATTGTAATTCTGGCTTCATAAGGTGCTTCATTAAGAAAGTAACCATTAAACTCATTCAAGTGTTGGAACATCTTTACTTTTCCATTGTCATCCCATAAACCTGTTTCAACAAAAATTGCTATGTCAGGATTTTCTGCTTTAACAACATCCTTCCATTCTTTGTTTGTACCACTCTCCATCACATTATAAGCCAGAATCTTAAATTCATCTGTGGGAGCCGCATCTATGTTATTATCTACTGTAACAGTGATTGTTTCTTCTCCTATATTATTTGCTTTGTCATATGCTTTTGCAGTAATATTATGATAACCATCTGTATAATCTGTTGTGTCCCAATTATATACTGCAGTTTGTGCTTTTAATTCTTCATCGATGTAAATTTCATATTGTGTTATTAAACCACCAGCAGGTTCAGTATCTACAGCTTCAAACTCAATTTCCGAACTTCCTGAACATACTTTCCATTGATAAAGAGAGACGAAAGTAACAGTAGGAGCTACATTATCTCGGGTAGTTAGAATTACAGTTGGAATAGTCGCAGCTACTATTATTATAATAACTGAGGAGATTATTATTGTTTTTTTACTAAATATCATTGAATACATTCCTACATAATAGTTTTTTAATTTTTCTCAATCTTCAAACTTTGTTTAAACAAGTAGAGATATAGCTGTACTTTTACAAAAGTAGCTTATTTTATGTTGCATATAAATGAATGCAAAAGAAATATAACTCAAGATGATTTTGGATAAATATTAAACAAAAAGTGGTTATATGAAAATAATCGAACTTCGAAGGCATTCTAAAAGAGATAAACCTTCTCCTCACTTAACTCAGGAAGGAGTAGATCTTGCTAAGAAAGTGGGTGAAACCTTAGGTGAATTTCACAAAATCATATCAAGCAATGCACCACGAGCTACTGAGACTGCAGTGGCTATGGGTTACGCTGTGGGAGAAGTTCTAGATGAAGTTAGTATGACACCAGAAAGTATTGGACAAGAAGTTAACTGGGGAATGGGTTTTTCAGAATATGCTGAAGTTATCAAAAAAGAAGGTGAAACAGCTAAATACGCAAGAAAAATGGCTAAGTTTATCATAAAAATAGCTGAAGAATTACCCGATGATGGATATGCCCTAATTGTAACTCATGGTGGATTAATCGAAATTTGTACAATTGGTTGTATACCAAAAATTGACTATGCTTTTTGGGGTAAACCTCTTGAACACTGCGAGGGGGTAAGATTAGCATTTGATGGAGAAAAATTTATCTCCGCTGAAATATTAAGATTGGAGAATTAGAAAAGAGAGGGAAAATAACTTAATCTTCAGAAAAGATTTTTCCCACTTCATGTGCCCATGCTTCGATCTTATCCCAGTCTCTGTTATCATTTTGATGTTCAGGTATTCTACCAAGCAATCTCTGATCTGCTATTTTTGGTAATTCCTTTTTAGGGATTCTACCTCCAAAAGCTGCTATTTTGACTGGTTTAACATGATTGTATTTATTTAGAATCTTCATTAAGAAATTTTCATATGCATGATCATAAAGATCTTCTTCTCCAGCGTAATATGATGATATAAAAACAGCCAATTTCTTGTTATCAAATTTCCTTTCTTCTAAGAATTTTTCAGCGTTTTGTGTCCATTCACCATATTCAATTCCACTGGAAACGATTACGTTGTCAAAATCGTCCAAATCAGGACATGCTCTATAGTCCTTAAGGTCCCAAATCTCAACATGTTGATTATATTCCTTTTCAAGTATCTTCTGAATTACTGCGCAAGCTTCTGGTGTTGCTCCATATCTTGTTCCATAAACGATTAAAGTTTCTTTCAGTGTTTATCACCACAACTCTTGGTTATTTGAATGATATCACAGTTTTAGAACGTATTTATTAAATCTTGCTTTTAGCAATGACTTTGAAAGAAAAATCTCTAAACAGATTGAAAATTCTAGCAGAGTTAGGTTTTTAGCGTTAATTATAAAAAGAACCATATTGTCATAGAGATTTCATGGATGTAGAAATAGTTTATTTCGACACATCAATTCCGAAAATCTTAATTTCAAAATTTCTTAAGCCATTTTGGAAAGGGATTTTCTTTTCCTCATTTGGACCCGTTGTCCATAAACATGAATATCCATTTGAAATTGAATCTTCTAAAGACATTCTAACAAGAACCTTGAGGGGAGGAATATGTGGATCAGATTTACATATTCTTTCCTTAGAATTTGCTTTAGACGTATCCCCTACAATAGTACCTTCTCCAAAGATACGTTTTATGGGGCATGAGTGTGTGAGTGAAATAGTCGAAATAGGAGATGATGTCAGTAAGTTTGATGACGGGCAAAGAGTTGTTGTACAAAAGACGTTTTGCTGTCATATCCATCAACCTAAGAATCTCTGTCCTCGATGTTCAGAAGGAAGTTTCTGGTTATGTGAAAAAGCTGGACAATATGCACTGTTTACCCATTATGAAGCTGCAGGAGGTTGGGGTAGAGGATTCCGATATCATGAGGATCAGTTGGTTCCTGTACCAGATACGATTAGTTCTGATCAAGCACTATTAATTGAACCACTTGCATGTTCTTTGAGAGGAATTTTAAAGAAAATGCCAAAAGAAAATGATAAAGTGCTAATTATTGGTGCAGGTACGATTGGTTTATGTACTCTAGTAGCACTAAAAGCAGTTCAACCTGATTGCGAAGTGACTGTGACAGCAAAATATGATTTTCAAGAAGAAGAAGCAAAAAAACTAGGAGCATCAGAAGTAATAGATGGAAGGAATATGATTGAATATACTGAAAGGAAGACCGGTGCTGAGTTCTACAAAGGTGTTTTTGGAAACAATACTTTGATTGGAGGGTTTGATGTGATTTATGACTGTGTAGGGACAGCAAAAACTGTTCATAATGCATTACGATGGTCCAAAGGTGGAGGAACTGTAGTCTTGATCGGAATAGATTTAAAACAAATGAAATTAGATTTGAGCCCTGTCTGGTATCAAGAAGTTGACCTAATTGGATCAATGGTTACAAGAATTGAAAATTGGGAAAACAAAGAGATATCAACATTTGAATTAGTTATTAAACTTCTTGAGAACAAGATCATTTCTTCTAGCATTACAGATATTATTACACATAGATTTGATCTAACTGATTATAAGGAAGCAATATCAACCGCTTTAGATAAAAAACGAAGCAAGGCAATTAAGGTAATTTTCGATTACGAAAAATAGACTTTCATTCTTTCGTTGGTCTCGCGTAATAAACTATATAAACACTCAAAGAAATTGAACACAGCATATAATAGTTGGATTTCTAATTTGAGAGTAAATTATCAAAAAAAACTGTACAGTTCTTATTTTAGGATTTATATTGTTATATTCTAATACATATAGGTGAATAGATTGGGTTATAGAAGATATGATGACAGACCTAGAGAAATGCACGATATAAAATGCTCTGAATGTGGAGGGGATGCTCAAGTTCCTTTCAAACCAGACGGAGAAAGACCGGTATATTGTCGAGACTGTTATCAAAAGCAAAAAAGAAGCAGATATTAGTAAAAGTTATTGTGATATAAGATAAATTATTACAAAAAACACTATTTTTTCTTCAGCAATAGTATAGTAAAAAAATAGGAATAATCTTAATGATTATTCTCTTTTTCTTCATTTTTTATTTCTGACGTATCTCCTGATAGTAGGAAAATATTAACTAGAACCATCAAAGCAGCAATACCCACAAAAAGACCTGGTATTGAGAAATCTGCGATTAACCCAAATAGTGGAGCAAAAATAAACACTAGTATAGATTTAAATTGAGCTTCTACACTTAACATAGTTGCTCTCTGTTCTTTCTTAATTACTTCAGCAAGATAATCAACTGCCAAAGGTCTTCTAAAGTTTTCAAAGACATAGATAAAGAGAAAGAGGAATATTACAACAGCAGGTATGTCTATCCAAATAAATACTGAGTTCAAGATTAAAACTCCAGCAAAAAGATAGAAAAGTACATCCATTGCTTTTTTTGCTCCTTTTGAGAGTTCTTTCACTTTGTAAGCATTTCGAGAAGCTAGAGAAGAGAAAACATAGAAAATAGAGTACATAACACCCAGAATTATAGTAATCAAATCTTCTTCCACTAAGCTGGTGGAATCTAGACCTAGATTGATAATTATAGCTCCAATGTAGACAATAATTACAGGCTGGACATAATCTTTGATACTCTTAAACACTGCATCATAACTTGATGAGGAAAATATTCCTCTGATTAATCTTTTATTCTTGAAGGCTACTAGTATCTCTTTGAAACCTTTCCCCATTTCTTTTAGAAAATTAGTTTCAATCTTTGCATGTTCATTCATATATGAAGGATACGTAGAAATTAGAATAAAATCAAGTAAATATGGAATAATTGTTATGATGAAAACCCATTGAGAAGCGGAAATAAAAAGAACCATGAAAATAGAAATTACACCATTTACTGTTGAACCAATTAAAGACCATGATCGAGTTCGGCCATACACAAAAGTCTTGAAATTTTGAAATTCATTTCTATCCATCCAAGTTAAAATCATAGCTTTGTGTGTTCCTGATCTAAATGATTCTCCTAATCCATAAAATGCTGCTGCAATAAAGATTACAAAGAAGTAGTTAATATTTCGACCAAGTCCAATGAAAAAAAGAACAAACGATATAATGTAGAAAATGAAACAAAGAAGAAGCTCATTTTTCTTGCCAAATCTATCTGCTAAAATACCAGAGGGAATTTCGAAAACATAAGTGAAAACTTCCTGAACTAAAAAGATCAATCCGATTTTGAAAAGTATAAATTCTGTATTAAATTCTGAAAGATAAACATAAAGCATAACTATCAAATAAGGTTCGAAAAACCTCAAATTCTTGAAAAATCCATAGAACTTAAATTTCCACATCAATGGATCCTTGAGTATTTTTCTTTGTATAATCTTATTCTCTGTTTGTTCATTCATAGGATACTTCTAAAGTGAATTAAACAATTATGTTCTTAATTCTTTCTTGAGAGTTTAAATCGTTTTGTATGAGAAGGATCCGTTACATAAATAGTAATAGCTTCAGAAAGAGGATTAAAATCGCTTTCCTTACGATTTTTAGTTCGAGATTTTACGCAGTGCTTGCATAATCCTGCAGGGATTAAGATATTATTCAAAATGTCTTTCTTTTCTCTACTTATACATCTCCCACAAAGAGGGTTCTCGCAAGATGAACATCCAAATTTTGCTTTAACTCCGCAGTTTGAACAAGTGGAATCGTATAATAGTATGATTCTAGCCAAGAAATCTCATTAAGAAAACATCTATGATATCCTATTAAAACCACACAAAAAGAACGCAAAACAATTTCTAAATTTGCAAAATATTAATGCCAATTAGCTAGAACTGTTGTTAAGATTACAAACGGATCTCAGCTTATAACTCCAGTAACTATTGTAGGACTTGTTATCTCTCTTAGATCTATGAAAAAAGAAGAAAGGAATTGGCGAAACTTAACAGGACTAATCCTTTGCATAGCTGAGCTCGTTCTTACTACAGGTGCTGTGATAGCCTTCTCATTACTCTCAATTGGTGCATTAGGAATTGCCTTCTAATCCTTCTTTTTTTATCTTAAACTACTTTTCGTTGTCGAATCAAGTAAAAGATGACTTAGATAACCTAAAAGAAATCCAAAGACGGGATAAGGAAAAATATTCTCTCCATATCTTGGAATTATTACAAAACAGAAAATAAAAGCAGAAGCGAAGATTAATGTTAACATAATCCATGAATGAAACAATCCTCTATGATCAGGATTTGTGGGACGTTCTATGACATCAGGAAAAATTGATCCTGTAAATACACACACAAAAGATATACCTATAATTAAAGCCAACCTGAAATAACTGAATTCTTCTGTAAAAAAATAATAAACTAATCCAACAATCGGGAGACCAAAAACTAAACCTCCTGCAATATGAGTCAATCTGCTGGACATTGATTCAAATTCTCCTCTACACCTAATATCCACAAATTACTATAAAAAAGGAAGTAAAACCAGCCTATTACAAAACAAAAAAATCATAAAGACTTCTGATAAGGAAATATATGGATGATTCAAAAGAAAAAGCAAAAAGATGGATTGAAAAACTAAAAATCACAACAGATTTATTCCTTAAACTTCCTGCAGATACTAAACTCCCTAATGGGTGGGGAAAAAGAGAGATAGGTATACATCTCCAAGGATGGGATGAGGAAATGATTAAAATTGCTGAACCTTTAAAACAGGGCAAAGCTTTCATTTGGGAAGATTTCTGTGCTGATCCTCCCGATTCGTATAATGCAAAATTCTTGGAGAGAAGTAAAGGAAAAAGTCTAGAAGAAGTTCTTACAAGTTTTGAACAAACAAGAGCTACTATAATCAAAGTGTATGAAGATTTACTGGACAATCACTTTCAAGAAGATAAGAAACACACAGATTATTTCTCTCTCTGGTGGCATGATGTACATCATCTAAAACTTGCTGGAATAGATGTAGACGATTTAATGGAGTAAAAACAGCTTAATTCTTAATTGGCAACTTGTTTTGAATTATCCCCCATTACAAAAACTTGTGGTGGGGCACCAGGAATTAAGAACCAATAAATTAAATTACATTTTTTGCAATAAAGATAATTTTCCTTGAGTTTATCAGTATACCTCCCACATCTATTGCATTTCATTAATACACCCTTGTGTTTTATCCACTGATTCATCAATTTATGTTGTATAATACTGTCAGAATTCCCAAAGAATCTTCAGATTACATACCAGAATCATTATTTTTAAACTTATGTTGGCAGCATAAGTGATTCTATGTCACATTTCTATAGAGATATTCTTTTAAGAGTTGATATATCGTATTAAACACACATGTCTAAGACAATCATCCCTCTGTTTAAACAATTTGAGAACTTGATTGATAATGTACCTTGGGTTGAACTAATTGATCATGATACACCTATTGAACGTTTATCAAATCTTGAAAGAGAATTGGGGTTGGATTCACTATGGGTAAAAAGAGATGATAAGACTTCACAAGTTTATGGTGGCAACAAACCAAGAAAATTAGAGTTTATACTTGCTGATGCAAAGAGAAAAGGGTATGATTCCGTCATGACTCGTGGAGGAGTTGGATCTAACTTCTGTGTTGCTAATGCAGTGATGTGTAGTAAACTTGGATTACAGCCCGTTGCAGCTTTAGTTGATCAGCCTATAAATCCTGTTGTTAAAAAAAATCTCCTGATAAATCTCCTTTACAAGAATGAATTATATTACATAAGAAAAGGTAACAGAGTAAAATGGCTTAAGCTTTGGATGAAATTAAAGAGAAGAAATATATATTATATGTTAACACCAGGTGGGAGTGTTCCTCTTGGCACTTTAGCTTTTGTTAATGCAGCTGTTGAACTTAAAGAACAAATAGATAAAAATGAGTTTACAGAACCAGACTATATTTTTGTTGCTTGCGGTTCAGCTGGAACTGTAGCAGGTTTAGCTCTAGGACTGAAACTAGTTGGGATAAAAGCAAAAATAGTTGCAGTACAAGTTTCATCCTTTATAGGATATGAAGGAACAGTCAAATTAGCATATGATACAAGAAACATGATGTTTGAGTATGATAAATCAGTTCCAGAAGTGAAAATAGATAATATTATCTACGAAACAGATTATTTTGGAGAAGGTTATGCTAAGCCAACAAAGGAAGGTTTAGAAGCTATAGAACTCATAAAGAAAACGCAAAACATGGAATTAGAATCTACATATACTGGTAAAACTTTAGCAGCACTAATAGGTTTTGCAAACAAAAAACACAATTCCATCACAGAGAAAACAATTCTTTTTTGGAATACTTTTAACAGTAGGGATTTTTCAGAAGTTTTGAAGAAAATGAATTATAAAGATCTTCCTAAGAATCTTCACTGGATTTTCGAAAAATGAACTGGTTGCATTTGACATTTATTTCATACGAAAAATTTAACTATTGCTGTTAGTTAAGAAGAGTATACTCATTGAAGTGAATAGAATGAAAATTATAGACCATTTGAAGAAATTACAAAGGAAAAGAGTAATTTATGGAGTTCTCATTTCTCTCTTTGTAGCACTATTAGTAATTTATGTTTATAGTAGATTTGTGGAGGGTAATTTCATTGAAAACTTAGCCAAGATTACTCATGAAGAATACAGATTATTCTTAATAGCTTATATTGATTCATTCTTTATCTATGCAATAAGTGCATTAATTCTTCTAACTATTGTAAATTTCATTATGCATGCAATAGAAGAAAAAGTATCTCCAGATATTCATAATACCATACATGTCTTAACTAGGATTATCATTATTCCGTTTTTCATTATAGCATATCTCAATAGATTTGAAGCATATTCAGGTGCGATAATAGGAGTAGCTGCAACTGTAGGTGGTGCTATAGGTATTGCTGCAGCTCTATCCATAAGTGAATTACTGACTGGAATTATTATGGTTTTCAGTAAGCAACATAATGTAGGTGATTATATAATAGTACCTAGTATGGGAATTGAAGGAATAGTAAAGGAGATCTCAATTGGCTTTATGACAATTCTCCAGCCAGATAAGACGTTAGGTATTATCCCAAATAAGAAACTTAAGGATACTGAAATTGTTAATATAAAAATAGAAAAAACAGAAAAATCAGATAGAAATAGAGATGGAATTTCAGATTTTCTATTATATGGTAGAAGGGTTACAAAAACACGATATGTTTATCCACTAAAATGGGCTGTTCATTCAGATGAAAAGCATAGTCTCTGTGTGAAAGCGATAAAGAAAACTGTAGAACAGTTCCAAGATTTTCTTGAAAATGATGCTCCTGATTGGCAGATAATCGAAAGAGATCGACTAAATCGTAGATATGCTATATTATTAACCATATTAAAACCAACAGTATTACTTGAATTGAAAGACGATTTTACAGAAGCATTGGAGGAAAACTACGAGAAAATCAAAAACAAATAATCTTTTTCACTTATATGCTCTTATTCATCTTTTATTTCTACTTCTTTTTGTTTTCTTATCTTGGGGATAAATTCATCTCCATAGAGATTTCTCACTATGTTTAATCTAGATGCATCTCTTCTTGTAAGAAAAATAGTTATTTTCCCGTTAACCCATTCTAATGTTCCTTTAAATTCCACTCTCTCCCATAATTTAAGAAATACGAACCATAATAAGATGAGTGCAACCCCATACATAAATGCGAATATTGGATTTGTGGACCAACCAGGAGATATTTTGTCAAGTATCAATACTTTGATGGTTGTTCCTACTAATGGTTCAAAAACGAAAATTGTAAGTGTGATTAAACCAAAACGTCTGATGAATTTGCTGTGAAGTGCTTTTCTAACTTTGCTTTTCTTTGGTGAATAGTGGAAATAATAACAGAAAGTACTAAGCCATATGAAAAAACCAATTTGAATGAAGTTCCATTGAGTTGGTAATGTTTGGAATATTTCGGAAGCATCAGGATGACCATAAACAGCTAGAAGTATAGATCCTACAGTTAAATACAAAGCTCCTGCTGTACCTCCCACAATTGCAACTTTCTTACGCTCAAATTCTTGTGAAAAAGCTATCCCAAACATTGCGCCATACAAAGCATATCCTATGAATGGGAAAAATGGATAAGTGTCACCAATTAAAATGCTATACAATCCTCCCTTCAAATGTTTTACCGTTGATATAAGCGTCATACCAAATTGGTCTTAATAGATTCTTCATTGGCTCTGTAACACAGATAATTGTAGTAGCTAAAATCCCAATTATAACTAAGTTCCTCTTAACATATTTGTGCCCTTCTCTCATTCCAAGTAAAGCTAGCACTATACCGGTACATATAATGCTCAAACCGATAGCGAAAAGCGCTGTGTTCTTGTATATAATTGTAAAAACTGAAGGATACTGTGCTTGACCTGTTTGTATACTGCCAATAATAAAGGTATATTCGGGAGGACCATCTGGATAAGGAAATTCAGCGTTACCGATCATTGTATGATTGAAAAGTGCTACTTGGATTTTACCTATGAGAATAACCCATAAACCTGTGACCAATCCACTAAGGAATACTCCAAGTGGTTTACTCTTTCCAGATCTCATCCGAGAATACATACTAATTGCATTCGACATTCCTGAAATTAAAGCGAAAATACCTGCTGCTTTACCAAGCACTAATGCAAGTCCAGCAAATGGATTTGCTAGAATCTGATTCATTTGGTTTTTGCTTGGGAGAGAATCCCAATAGTAAGAACTATGAAAGAATAGCATGAAAAGAATGGATATTCCTCTTAGGAAATCTATAACCTGTATTCTTCTCATAGAATTCGGTTAAAAATAGATTGGAACATCATTAAAAATCTTACGCGTTCTACATGTAAGTTGGGATTATTCCAACACTGACTTAACAAATTCTTCTGTTATTCTACCCAATTTAGGTAACTGTACAAAGATCGTTTTGAATCCTGGACTTATTTGCATTGCTTTCCCATAATATTTCTTTGCTTTTTCTTCTAATCCTTCCTCCAAACAAAGATACCCAAGGTGAGACCATCCATTAACAGTGTACCTTTCTTCATTTGTTCCAATAAATTTCTCCATCTCAGAAATAGCAGTTTTTTTGTCATCTTCATATTTCTGTGATATACCAAAGAGAGTATTGAAGAAAATATGTACGTTCAGAATTCGTCCAAGTTCTTTGACAGGCTCATCATGGTCTTCAACTTTAATATCGATGATTCTGTCTGATTTGAGTAAACCTGCTTCTTTTTTTTCAACAATTATTCTAGCACTTTGCTTTCCTCTTGTATCTCCACCTGCATCGTCTCCAGCTAGAAGTGCAGCATACAAACGATTAGCTAGAGTTCCTTGAGTTTCCTCAAAAGCTTTAGCCATGTCTTCAATAACTTTGGAACCTGCAAGTATATTACCTTGACATGTATACCCTTTACCTGTCTTATGACCTGCCCAGTCAAAGCATTTACTACCTGTAAAAGCTAGAACCTTTCCTTCATATGTTACCATTCCTAGTTGTCTTGATTCCAAATCCTCATCTACTTCACCAAAATGTTTGAGGATTTCTTCAAGAGATAATCCTTCCTTGAGTTTTTCCAGACCTAAAGGACCTAAACTCCAGTTAACCAAAGCTTGAGTAGAAATTGCTCCAAGTTCTGCTTCAACAAATCCGATTCTTCCAGCATCATATATGCATGAAGCACCTGCAAATCCAATCTCTTTATTTTCTTTATCAACAGCTACAATTGAAAATGTCATGAAAGAAAAAAAGTTAACACGTATTAAGACTTTTTGCTACACAGATTCTGTGAAAGTTTATTTACTACTGTACTAACAAAAAGAATACAAGCGATTAGAGTGTTTAAGATGTCTGAAACTAAAGCAATTGAAAAACAAAAAAGATTTATCTCTTTTCTAATTTGTATCTTATCTTATGTCATAGCACTGGGAGTAGCATTTGGAATAGGATTCGCATTGCATACTAGGATTCATCCTATTTTTACAGTTTTAGTAGCAGATATTGCAGCAACTCTTGTAATTTATCTATATAGCACTATTTTGAAGAACACTAGTTTGTATGATCCCTACTGGAGTTTTATTCCGATTGTTATTGCTCTTTATTGGTTATTCAGTTCAACTCCAATAAGTGAAATCACTATTAGGCAAATAGTCGTTCTATTACTTGTAATTGTTTATGGAATAAGATTAACATACAATTGGAGTATTGGATGGAAAGGCTTAGATCATGAAGATTGGAGATACACAAAATATCGAAAAGATTTTCCAAAATTGTTCTGGGGAATTAATCTTACAGGTCTTCAAATGATGCCTACAATAATGGTTTTCCTTGGCTGTTTATCTCTTTATCCAGCTTTAACTACTACTTTTCCAACGTTCAATATCTTAACAATCTTTGGTATAATAATCGTTTCAATTGCAATTCTTATTGAAACCGTTGCTGATGAACAACTAAGAAAATTCAACAGAAAAAAAGAGAAAGGACAAATGATTTCTTCTGGATTATGGGGATATTCTAGACATCCAAATTATTTTGGAGAAATAAGCTTCTGGTGGGGATTATGGTTCTTTGCTTTATCCATAAATCCTGCTGCTTATTGGTGGATGGTAGTTGGACCTGTGTGTATAACTATACTCTTCTTTGTAATCAGTATACCAATGATGGAAAAGTACCTTGTGGAAAAATATCCAAACTACGGAGATTATCAGAAAAAAGTATCAATACTAATACCTTGGTTTTCGAGAAAAAACTAATTCATTTTTTATTTTTGAAAAAAAAGTGAGGGGTGTTACTTAGGTTACCCATCGAGAGAAGAAGAATAGTAGTATTATACCTCCAGCCAAAATTATTAGACCATTTATCAGTAGAAACAGAAATGATGATACAGGGGGCATTGTTTTCCTTCCTTTTTCATTTCTCCAGAAGATGTGTATCAAAGCAGTACCTTCCCAACTTTCAGGCATAAGATCCAAGAACAGATGAGAAGCGTGACCAACTAAATACATAGCATAGATAGGAACTAAGAAGACAAAATCTCCTGTCAAATCCGATCTTGTAAGGTAAACAGGTATTATTAATAAGATTGGGAGAATGAATGAGTGAGTTAAAACATTCCTGTGAGGTAAGATTTTTTTCCACAAAACATCATAATCAGGCAATTGTGCCCCAAAATGACAAACGAAGAAAGATAGTATCATCCATACAGAATGTTTAACATCAATAGAAGTAAAATTCACACCACTGAAGAAATAATAGAGTACTATTGTAACAGTCCAAGCTGAGGTTGCTCCAAGAAGATGACCTTTACGATGCAAATTATCACCAAACTTCAGTTATTCCAAGTGAGATTAGTAGTTTTTAAACTTTACAGCTAAAATATATTAAACCAAGATTTCTTAAAGGATTAAACATAATTGAATGCGTGAGTTCAATGAGCAATGAGCTAATAGAAGTAGTTGAGGAAATTGAAGAACCTAAAAAAGAGAAAATTTGGTTCTTAATCTTAGGAGTCTTGATTCTCTATGGTATAATTTTGGTTTTTGCTAATAACGTACTAGGAAGAATTGTTAGTTCTGAAACTCTAGAATCTAAACCTTATTTATACCAAATCAGTCTATTTGTGATTCTACTAATATTCTTCTTAATCATTGTACCCTTTTTATTTAGAATCCCAGAGCGAAGTCTAACCTTTCTACAATATCTCAAGAAAATAAGAATAACAAAGATTAAACCAATCATTATAGTGTTGGGATTGGGAG
>JAGLTB010000151.1 GCA_023270155.1 Candidatus Heimdallarchaeota archaeon
TAAAGAATTTAGAGATAAAATCTTTGGAGATATAGAATTACCTCCACTAGGAATAGATCCTAAATCTAAACCAGATTATACTAAGAAATTGATAAGCAAATTTGTTAAAGAAGTTGGAGAGGAAGAGAGTGAGAAATTCTTGGCTAAAGGATTAAGAGATTCCTATTATGAATGGAGAAAACCTGACCGAGAGAAGTTTCTCAAAGCAAAAAATATCGATGAATTCCTTAAGGAGAAACGAGTGAGACAAATAAAAAATCTTGAAAAACACAGAGATGAAGGAACTCTTTATTTCACTCAAGATATCAATGATGAAGTTGTTGAATTTGTTAAAAATGATCCTCGAATAGAAACAGGAGTGAGAAAAGGTAACATTCTTACTACAACTAAAATACCACACGAAGCAATCAAGTTCCTAAATGAAAAAGATGAGAAAATGAAAGCATATTATTACTGTCACTGCCCATGGGTTAAAGAAACAATAAAGGATGGAACAGTAGACCAAATCCCTGATGTTTTCTGTAACTGTAGCGGTGGATACTACAAAAGTTACTGGGAGATAGTTCTTGATCAACCTGTAGATGTAAAAACGGTGAAGACTGTTATTAGAGGAGATTCTGTCTGCGAATTCAAAATTGAATTACCAGAAGAAGTTGTTAAAGACTTGAGCTAGTTAGTTACAATTTCAAGTGACTTTCTTCATTATTTCTCTAGCAAACTCTTTAGCACTTTCTATCCTCTTTTCATCAGGTTGACCTTTTGATTTTGGACTCTCTTTTGCAAAATAACGCAGCATTTGATTATCCGATTTACTCATTGAATCTATTACTCTTTGAGCTACTTCCCCTTGATAATTGGATAGTCCCAGCAATTCTGCCGAACTATCCAAAGCATTACGACATTGATCTAACCATGGAGTGAGATAATCACTAAATTCTGGAGATCCGTGAGTAACGAATAAAGCGATTCTTTTGTTAGAAGTATTATTGGCTAAAAATACTTTTACATCATCAGAAGGTCCAAAATTCTCGATAGGAAAACCCAAGAAAATTATATCATAACCATTTAGATTTTCTATTTCATCTAGTTTCTTAAATTCTTTATCTGTCTTTATCTCTTCAAAAATTGCTTGAGCAATTTTTCTGGTGTTATTTGTTCTAGATAAATATGTTACTAAGACTTTCATATAATCTATTTACTTGTAAATCAAAAATAAAAACATATCCAATAAATTAAATTGAAGGAATTTATGAAAAAACTAGCTTTGGATAGCAATTAACTTACTTGTATTCTTTTTTTGAATTCCTTTAAAGTTTGACTATAATCTGCGTTTTCTTTTTCTGATTGATAGGATTGCATATTCTGTTTTAATTCTTCAACAGTTTTCACACCAAAGACTACTGTATTAGCTCCAGAGTCTAAACCATATTTTATACATTGTGCAGGAGTAGAAGGTTTGTCTAAGGTCATAGTGAATTTTTTTCCACCACAATAATAAGCTCCATAATCAGTCTTCCTTGTAGTGAATGCTTTTCCTTTTAGGAGATTCTTGATTGCAATTACAGCTACATTATTTTCTTTACAGTACTGTATGAGTTTCTTAGTTGAATCCTGAAGACCAGTAGCGAAGTTTAGAGGAAACATAACTGCATCTAATTCATTTTCCTCAATAATCCTCATCAACAATTTAGAATTATGAGAACTTAACCCGACTGACTTTGCAGTTCCTTCGTTCTTTAATTGAGCTGTATATTTTAAAATGCCATTTTTAATGATTTTTTCGTAATCATCTGAGTTGGACACATACTGTACCAAAGCAATATCAACATAATCTGTATCTAGATTATCAAGCATACCTTCGAAAGTTTGTTTAATTTTTTCCAATGATCGAGTTTTTTTATGACCATTTGAACTCTCATCATACAAACTCCCTAAATGAGTTGTGAAGGTGATTTTTTCTCTTTTATCTTTTATAAAATCTCTAAACACATCAAAGAAGTAAGGAAGATTAAATACTAGATCAAAGTGAGTAATCCCTAATTTATAGGCTTTCTCAATAATCTGCATACTATTTTCATCTCTTGTTAGATGTTTAATTTTTCCAACTCCTCTTGCAAAATGTTCTATTCCTAAACCAAGAATATTTAGGTTGACTCTACTTAATTGAAGTCTGTTC
>JAGLTB010000152.1 GCA_023270155.1 Candidatus Heimdallarchaeota archaeon
GCTTTCTTTAATCCATTTCTTGTGATTTCCTCAATTTTACTTATTAACAAGTTAGCAAATCTAATCAAAACAAACTCTGAACATGAGAAGAACGTTAGGAAAAAGAGAATTCTATTTTTGTTATCAAAGCTAATCTTTCCAGTTATTTTCATAGTTTCAACTGCATTGATTTATTCTGTTAACTGGGGTATTATGATATCTTCTAGGTTCTTACATCCTGTTTGGTTACTTCTTCTATTTATTTTTCTCTCAATATTGTTACCAAAACAATACTACAGAGAACTGATGATGCGTAAGAATTACAAAAATTTCTGGAGAGATATCAAATCAATATTTTCAATGATTTGGTTCAAAGTAAAGATAACTACAGTGATGATTTGGAAAAAATTCAGTTTCAGAAAAGAGAATAAAGAGGAATAGTTTACTCTTCAATTAGATTTCCATCTTTATCGAAAAACCTATTCTTCCTTAAGCTTCCTGTCATCATTTTCATAAAGAACTTGAAGGTACCAGAGTATTTGATGCTTTTACCTGTACCTTTGATTAATCTCATTTGAGGAACTATTTTTACTGCAACTGTTTCAGGTCTTTCAACTACCATATTAAAGAATTTTTTTGCTTCTGGAGTTGCATTACGAATGAGAAGATCTGTAAGAACCATTCCTGGATAAATCAGATGTATACCAATTCCGGTATCTTTTGTTTCTTTTTTCAGAGATTTTAATAACTGTGGCATATTGCTTTTAGATGCACCGTATGCTAGAAGTTTTGGTGATGCCATCCCATTTGAACCCATTCCTGCTAGGTTGAAGATTTTTCCTTTTCCTTGTTTTGTCATAACTCTGATTGCTTCTCTGCATCCATATATTGTTCCGATTACATTAGTTTTTATCGCACTCTCTATTGCTTCATCCGAAACGTTTACTAGATAATCATATTCAAAACCAGAAGTTCCTGCATTATTTATCCAGATATCTATTTCACCTAATTTATCTATGGAGAAGTCCATAAGATTCTTTATTTCTTCTGATTTTGTCACATCACACAATTGACTGAAGACTCTAGCTTCAGGAATCTCTTCCTGTAATTTCGATAATGCTTGAGCCATGTTCTCTTCACTTCTTGAACTTATAATTACAGTATCTCCTAGCTTGAGAAATTCTTTAGCTAGAGCAAAACCAATCCCTTTAGAACTACCAGTTATAACTACATTCATTTAATCATCTTATGTGATTTTTCATTTGTTTTAAACATTCGTTTGCTTGCATCTCTTTTTGGCAATTTTTGCTGCAATTGCTCCAGCACTGATTCCTCCATCAATGTTGACTACTGCTAGTCCAAGAGCACAACTTACTAATAACATCTTTGGGCATATCTTTCAAGCTTGAGATATTAAAGGTATTTTTATCTTCTATGTTGTGACAAGAATAAACCTTCTCCGAAGAGAAATTTGTAATTGAAAAAAGTAGATTAAGAGGAAGGTCTAAGTCTTCTTGAATAAGAGATGGAAAGAAATCTAACATTAACTAAGATTAAAACAGATTTACTGTTTCTCATTCTTCTATGTTTCGTAATAACATTTGTATTTTTTGCAACTCGCAATAAACTAGCTATTCTAAACTGGGGAGTTGGAATATTCAGTGTTCTAACACTAGGAGTTGCATTCAGTAGATTCCGTCAAACTGGTTTTCAATTTAACCAAAAAACTAGGCTAACTGCATGTTCTTCATTAGATGATTTTGAGGATTGGTTCGCTATAACAGCGGTATTAATTTTTATTCCTTTGATTCCATTAGATTTAATTGTAAAATCAATCTCTTACATCGCATCAAAGTAGTGAAGAACATTAATAAAATATGATTTTTATTCTCCCGACAAAAATAGATAGACGTCATAAAACACCTTTTTGTATTATCTAGGGATTACATAGGTTCTGAAAAGGTATCACCTTCTTGCTACCATGCATATTAATGTTGTAACATACATAAGAGTAAGTACTTCAGACCAGGAAAGTGGAAGAGATACGCAACTAGATGTAATAACAAAGAAAATCAACACCGTTGGATATAGACACGTTCTAGGACAATTCATTGACGAAGACGTCTCAGGAGATAGTCATGTTGAAGATAGACCAGGTTTTAAAGAACTGCTAAACTTTGTTGCTACTCACCTTAAAGAGCATCCAGAAAATCCTGTTAGAGAGGTATGGGTACAAACAAGAGATAGGATTTCAAGAGTAGTTGATATGCTAGGATATGCTTCTGTTGTTTTAAGAACATTGGGAATAGAAATTAGAGCTACTGAAGAATCTGACGAAATGCTTGTTACTCGAATATATGATCTTCTAGGTGAAGAAGAGCTAAAGAAATACAGACAGAAAAGAATGTATGGAATAAAGAGAAGAATACAAGATCAGAAAATAATGTCTAGACCACCCTTGGGATATAAAATAATTGACGGAAAGCTAATGATAGATGAAGAAATGCGACCAAAACTAGTAGAAATTTTTCAAATGTTTGAGGATAATGTGACTATGTCTACCATAAGTAACAAATACGAAATCCCAAGAAGTACACTTGCTTATCTAAGGAAGAATCCAATTTACAGAACCGGTGAATATTTCTGGAAAGGTAAAATGGTTTACAAAGTTGAACCAATTATCAAAGAAGGAGACATCGCTATCAGAGATGAAGAGGATTTCTATAGTTAATCCTCTTTCTCTTCCCACAATCATTTTTGTTTAGCTTATTTGGTAAATATTTTGTTTCAAATTCTTGATTGCTAGAATTCTATTCCAATCCAACAAGGAGCTGTTGGAAAAAGCTGTTCGTCTAACCATTCTTTTGGTATCTTTTTGTTTCTAGATTCAATCAGTGAATTAACTGTACAAAATCCAACTATGAGTTGACATATCTCATTTATTGTAAGTTTTAGTACTTGGCTTTCTTGTATCTCTTCATTTGTGATTTTTGTAGCTATACATTTACTTCCACTGATTTTTAAATTCCATAATCCCTTATTCTCAGAAATGTATTCATCATCTATTTCAACGAAGAGGTTTTTCTCCAAATTTTTCGGGAAGTTTAATATTTCTAATGTTTTCTTGAGATTGATTACTCTGACCATAGCAGGCCAGTCTGCAAAGACATGAGAAGTATTAAACTCTTTTAGATAAGTTAGCATTTCTTCTTCGTACGGGAGTGTTATCCTAACTTCACTTATATCGCTTTCAAATTTCTTTAGAAATGATAAAATTGATTTCTTTATTTCTATATCAGTATAAGCCCAGTCTAAAACACTAATGTTTCTTCCCCAATCTTTGTCTTTTATTTTCACAAATTTGAAACTAATAAAACCTGCGGAAGAACCTTCTTTTTCGAAAATGAAAATCTTACGTTTTGTACCTATTCCTCTTAGAAACCAAGCATCAAATTTTCCAATAATACGCGTGTTTTTATTAAGAGCTTTTTGAGATATTGTGTTTAACATATCAAAGTCTTCTTTTCCCTTTGATTCTCTTACAGATATTCTCTCATCAGTTTTGAAATCCTTAATATTCGAAATTTTTATTTTATAAAAAATCGGTTTTTCAGCAACTTCATATCCAAATTTTCTATAAAAACCATGTTCAAAAGGCCAAAGAGCAGACACTTCAAGTCCATCATTGTAACTTTTCTCAAGAAGTTTAATCATTAGTTGTTTTACATGACCTTTTTTTCTTTGAATCGGGTGTGTCATTACAGCTGCAATACCAGAACACTTGCACAGTTGACCTCTAATAAAAATCTGAAAATTATGATAACCTGCTGCAGAAAGAAGAGTGTTCTCTTCAAATGCTCCTATAAAATAAAGATCCTTTACATGATTGAAGAATTTAATCATATTTTCCGCTGTAAATGCGTGGAAGCATAATTCAGCTAACTCTCCCGCTTGTTTAAATTCTTCCTTGTCTTTTATCTCTTTGATAATCATGATATTGATAGAATTTCAATGTTTTTTTATCAAGTTTACTATTTTGGATAAATACAAGAAGTTCTTTGTTCTGAACCTGATATTACTATTTAATGAAATACCTTCCTGTAAATCGTTCATAGATTCCTGGGAGCTTATTATTATCAATTAAGAATAAAAACCAAACATGAACTTCAGCTTCAATCTGCACCTCACTTCCTCCTCTATCTCCTCCACCACCATAACTTTTATGAAAAGGTCCGAAAGGTCCAATTCCAGCCATATAAGATGCTTCAGCTAAGGTTATTGCTGCAAGGTCTTTTAGGAATATTTCACCTGACACGCTGAGAAGACATCTAACAAATGATCTTACTAACCATGTCACCTGTTCAGTAACGATATTTCCTACCATAGATTTTGCTATTGATTTCATCATTCTTGACATAGGCATATTTGATTTGTAATTATCCCAATTGTATCTCTCAAGTGCAAAAGGTAAAAGTAAATCTTCTATCTCTTTAATTTCTCGTTCACTCATATGTGATTTTCTTCTATTAGTTATTTATATTTTATCAAGTGAAAATCTCCTCAAAACTGTGGAGAAATACATTTAAAAAACTAGAAGAATTATGAGCTTAAATAACTGAATAAAGTTTTTAAAGAAGTTTAATAGAGATTCGATTATGATTACATTTGATGTTGTTTGGGCAGTAGCTCTAGGTTATCTTCTAGGTTCTATTCCAATTGCTTGGATAGTTGTAAAGTTATGGTTAAAAATCGATATACGTACAGTTGGTTCCAAGAATGTTGGTGGAAGAAATGTTATACGTGCTTTTCAAGCACAAGAAAAACCTAAGAATTTAGCTTATACTGTTGGTATAATAGAAGCTATTCTAGATATGCTGAAAGGATTCTTTGCAATGTGGTTAGCCGTTTGGATATCATTCTCCTTCAGTCAACAAGACATTTGGGTCGTTGCTTTCGCTGGACCAGCTGCAATACTTGGTCATAACTGGTGTATTTGGCTTTGGGGTCCAGGAGGTAAAGGAGTTGCTTCAACTCTAGGAACTATGATATTCTTTAATCCTATATTCCTTCCTCTTTGGTTAGTACTCTACTTCGTATTAGGTTCTGCAATTATGTACAGTGCAATTACATATCTTGTCAGTTTTATAGTAATGGGTGTGATTTTCATTTTCTGGGGAACGAATATCTGGAAGTGGATATCACCAGCGAATTCTTCTCCTCTTATAGATTTGAATGCTACACCAATTGTGGAGATTTTTGGATGGGTAGCTTTTGCAACTATGCTTGCAATAACCTTGGTTGTAATAAGTCGTCAAGGAGAAAACTTCCGAAAGATTAAGACTGGCGAAGCAAAGAAAATGAAGCTTTGGAAAATATTCACAGGAAAAGCAGAAGAAGCTCTAAAGTAACATCTGTTATTTCTTACATTTTTCTTTCTTTTTTCACAAATTATATAATGTATCATATGATACTATAGTAGAGCTATGTCCTTCCCTGAAGAAGATTTTTTTGAATTCATAGATAAATTACAGAGTGAAAAAAACTCTGTCATTATTGTTGAGGGCATTAATGATAGAAAAGCTTTGGAATTTTGGGATATAGAAATTCCTATAGAAGTTTTACGACATCCTTGGTTTGAGTTTATTGAAAACGTCATGGAGAAATATACCAAAGATACACAGATTATTCTATTACTTGATGCTGATCCTCAAGGAAAGAAATATCATAAAAAACTCAAAAATGAATTTAGAAAATATAGTTTCAAAGTTAATTCTGGATTTTGGTTGAAAATACAACGTTATCATATAACCTGTATAGAAGGACTAGCTAGTCCTCAATTTCAAGAACTTAGGTTAAGGTATCACAGTCTTAAAGTTGAGGATTGATTAAT
>JAGLTB010000153.1 GCA_023270155.1 Candidatus Heimdallarchaeota archaeon
AAAAACGATTAGCAGTTGAATAAATTTCTAAGCTAACTATCAAATTTCCATAAGAGTGGTAACAAAATGACTGAAGAAAGCAAATGTTCTCAATGTGGAGTAAAAGGGCAGAGAGTAGGAAGTTTTACCGTAAAGCGATTTGTGAAAAAACATTTAAAGGAAAAAATCGCAGAAACTGAATATTATTTATGTTTGGATGCTAAATGTGAAATAGGTTATTTCAATAATTCACTCAAAGAAACTGTTCATAAATCAGATCTCAAAAAACCTCTATGGTACAAAGACGATGCAGATCCAGTTTATGCTTGTTACTGCACGTCAATAACTGAAGAAGATATAGTCAAATCAGTTATAGAAACTGGATTAAGAGATATGAGACATATTATGTTTTATCTCAAGGGAAGGTTTGGAAATACTTGTAGATACAAAAATCCACTTGGTATTTGCTGTGTTGACACTTTTAATTCAATGATAGTGAAAGGTTTAAGGATTAAGCAAAATAGAAAAATTCCTGAGGAATTAAATCCTTCATTGAAAGAGGAAATTGCAAAATATAACTCTTTACAGGAAGACTCAATTGTTGTGGATATCGAGAAGCTTAATCAAGAGATACAAGAAAAAGAACCCAACTCTAGTTGTGGATGCTCTACAACTACGAGTAAAGGAGATAAATGTTGTTAAGTTGAGAAAACCTTTCCTTTAAACCAAATAGCTGAAGCACATAGATTTTATGAAAAAGGTCACTTAAAGGGAAAGATTGTAATATCAGTAATTGAAGAGGATTAGATTAGTGATAGATTCCTTTCCAATTGAGTGAAAGTAATATACTTTTTATAATGAAACTTAGTAATTATTATATATATGACTTCTATTCAACCCAACCCCGAAAGAGTTAAACAAAGAAGAAAAGAAGTCATCAGAGCTGCGGTAAGATCAAAACGATTTACAACTGCTCAACTAACTAAGGAAGCTTCAGCATTCATTAAATTCTGTCTGTCTTTGGAGCGAATTAGAACAGAAAAGGAAAGACCTTCTGGGGGAGATTAAATTAAGTGATCCCATCTCAAAAAGCCTTGAAAAACTAGTGAAATATTTTGAAATAAACTCAATTCCCTATGTCATTGTTGGAGGAGTAGCTGTAATTGTAACTGGAAGAACTAGGATGACTACCGATGTAGACATTATACTTAACCATGAAAGAATCCAAAGGGAGGATTTTGTGAAATATCTAGTTAATGATGGATTTGATGCTAATATAAGGGATTTCGATGGGTTTGACGAGGAAGGTCATTGTTCGATTTTCTTTAAAGAAGGAATGTTCAGAATTGATATCAAGGGTACATACTCAGAATTAGATCATGAAAGTATTGAAATGGCTTTAGATGAAACATTCAATAATATTCCAGTTAAAATTAATCATCCTGTAAATACTATACTTTTCAAGTTGAAATTTGGTTCAGAACAAGATTATGAGGATGCTTTAGCTGTATACATCAGAAATAAGGAAAGGATAGACCATAAATTTCTAGAGGAAAAAGCCCATAAGATGAGAATTAGTAAGGAACTTGATTCTTTCTTAGATGGAATTAATAGTTTTCTAGAAAAAGAAAACGCTAAAGATAAGCAATAGTCTTATTAGTTTCGATTGAAACTTATCTTCTATGCTACACATCTTTCTTTCTCCTCATCTGGATGATGCAGTGGCTAGTTGTGGAGGAACCATCGCCAAACTTGTTTATGAGAGAGAGGATGTTCTAGTAGTATCTGTTTACACAAGGAATCCTGATATTAAATCAATACCAAAGAGATTTCATAAATTTGCTATCTATGACCAAAGAAAGAAAGAAGATCAAGCTGCTCTAGATAGATTAAGCGCAGATTACAAGTGGTTAGATATAGAAGAACGAGCTTATAGAACACCTCTACTTAAGAAACCAACAGATGTTTTTAAGATTAATCTAAAAGAAGGATTGAAACAATTTCTATATATCTTGGAAATTCAAGCTGAATTAGAGAAGTTGATCGAAGAGCACACCAAATTTAAAATCTATGCTCCTATGGGAATAGGAAATCATTTTGATCATGTTGAAGTGTTTTTTGCTTCTCTTATGTATATGGTTGATAATGCATTGTTTGATAATTTTCTTTTCTATATAGACTCCTATGGATTGTTCAGTACTAGAATTATGAAGAAACACTATTTGGCAAACAAACTAGTAACGATTGGTACAAAAAAACCGGAAAAATCGAGTCTTAAGTTCTATATGATTACCTCTGTGATGAATGCTATGATTTCTGGTCATTCCAT
>JAGLTB010000154.1 GCA_023270155.1 Candidatus Heimdallarchaeota archaeon
GTCCATTCACCATAATTACTATAATCAGATATACTGTCTCCATGTGAGTCTGTAGCTCCGACTGTTATGACTTCATCATAACCTCCTGGATAGGATTTGTACTCTCGTCCACCAGTTGGTGGGTAAGTGTTTCCAGTTATAGATACAACTGCAACATTTTGAGATACAGCATATTGAATATCGTCATAATATGTATCATTTGCATCATAGTAATGCAGACTTAGATTAATGACATCTGCTCCATTGTCAACTGCATAACGTATAGCATCACCAAGTCCTTCATAAGTAGTACCTGCATAATTAGCTGCATTTAAAACACGAACATCCATGATTGAAACGTTAGGAGCTATACCAACTGGTCCTAGACTATTTAGAGGTGCAGCAATTAAACCTGCGATAAAAGTTGCATGCCAGTGAACATAATCTGGAAAATCTGGTCCAGGATTACTGTCATTAAAAACAAAGTCCCAACCGTTTACATCATCAATATATCCGTTCCCATCATCATCTATTCCGTTGTCATCTATTTCATCTTCGTTAACCCATGCAACATTAATTAATTCAGAATGAGAAAAATCAATACCAGAATCGATCACAGCTACGGTTACATCTTTAGAACCATTTGTGATCTTCCAAGCACCACTTGTATGGATAAGATCATGGTAAAACAATTTTTCATAATGAGCATTACCTAAATTCACTAGATTATTGGTCGGATTGAAGAAATTGATTGCTAATAAAGTAAGTACTAGCAAAGATACAAACAGAGTCTTTTTTCTTAACATAATGGAAAGAAAACTTAGCAATTCATAAAGATTACGAAAATCCAAAAGGAATTAATTTATCAGATGA
Organism: Candidatus Heimdallarchaeota archaeon; assembly: GCA_023270155.1. Lineage (GTDB taxonomy): Archaea > Asgardarchaeota > Heimdallarchaeia > Heimdallarchaeales > Heimdallarchaeaceae > UBA460. The sequence goes on from JAGLTB010000154.1 coordinate 853, forward strand.
AAGAACTGATTTTACAGCTTCCACATTTCGGGCAGAAAGAATATTTTTTTGTAAAACTTTTTCCACAACTTAAACAATAAGAAACAGAATGTTCATCGATTTTAATAGATTCTTTGGGAGAAGAGGTTGATCCTTGAGACAGAGTTGAGGGAACAGTGCTAGATAGAGATTTTGATTGGAATTCATTTCCTAGAATTCTCTGACGTCTAATGAAGAAAAGAATAATCTGACCAAAGATAAGTAAGACTGAAACAAAGAGATAGAAAAGATAGTTTCTAAGGGAAGAAGAACCTTTACTAAAGAAGTAGCTAAAAATTATCCCACCAACAAATAAAGGAAAAGAGATAGTTATTAATTTGAAAATTTCAAAATAAAGAGTCTTTTTCTTAGAGTAGGAAGCTAACATTATGCAAAATGAGTAATAAGCATTTATCATTCTTTTGCTTCTGAAATATTAAATAAAATATAAAAATAAAATTATAAAAAATAAATAAACAGGTTCTAAGCTTTAATCTTCGAATGGTTCAAAATCTGCTTTTTCTGCTCCACATTCAGGGCAAACCCAATCATCAGGTACATCTTCCCAGGCTGTCCCTGCTGTAATTCCTGCATCTGGATCTCCTAAAGCTGGATCATATACATAACCACACAAAGTGCATATCCATTTTCCGCTCATTGTTATTTCCTCTATTGATTTTAGCTATCTTTTTTTAATAACTATTTATGTTTTACCCTTTTGCGAGTTAAGTTAATCCAGCTGCAAGAATCTCTCTTAGCTGTTGAATAGACATATTATCGAAATTCCAGCTGAACTCATCATCCTCCCTGAAAATATCAAATAGATTTCTAATTCCAACAATATTCTCTTTTTTATCCATTAATACTAGTTGATAACTAGTCCAAAAACCACAAGCAGAACAGAAGTATTCAGGATGTTTATTGATGTCTTTTCTCACATTTAAAAGGAAATCAGCTAAATTTTCTATTGTCAGAATTTCGTACCTTTCTATCTCTTCTTTCCTTTGTTGATTTGTTTTTGAATCAACGTAATGATCATACTCAACAATCATCATCTGCCACATAATTTTGTACCTTGTTGCCAATTGTGTGAAATTTCGAATCTACTTTGATTCTTTTCTGCACAATACTTATCTGCAAAATAGTTTATAAAATCGTGAAATATTTAGAAAATTTCTTTATGGTTATTCTTCCTCTGATTCATCGTCATGATTTTCTAAAACATCAAGAACATCCAAAACATCTTCAGAGCTTGCTTCTATATCTTTTATCTCTTTTTTCTTCTTAGGTTTCTTATCTTCTCTATCTTTTCTAATCGTTACAGGTTCTAATTCCTTCACAAAATCCGGTTCGGGGATTGATTCTATTTTCTCTTCTTCTTCTTCTGTTTTCTTATCTTTTTCAGTGATAACAATTTCTTTTATCGTAACAGTTGCAGATTCTTCTCCCTCGTCTACCATTTTGGGAATTCCATCTCCTAGTTCATCAACTAACTCTGGTTCTGGAATTTCTTCTAATTCAGATTCCTTTGAATCCTCTTTAGTTTCTTCTTCTTTCTCTTCCTCTTCCTCTTCTTTCTCCTCTTCCTCTTTGGTTTCTTCTTCTTTCTCTTCCTCTGGTTCTTCTTCTTTCTCTTCCTTTACCTCTTTGATTTCTTCTTCTTTCTCTTCCTCTTCCTCTACTACTTTTTCATCTTTTTCTTCTATCTCTTCCTTTTCTTCCTTGGATTCTTCTTCAGGTTCTTCAGGCTCTTCTGTGGGTTCCTCTTTCTCTTCTTTCTCATCTAAAGATTCTTCAAGTTCCTCTAATTCTTCCTCAATGAGTTCCTCTTCTTGTTCTTCTAAAGCTTCTTTGATTTCATCTAATTCTTCAGCAACATCTTCCGCTAGTTCTTCCAATTTAGAAGCTTTTGGTATTTTTGGAATCTCTGAAATTTCAGATGTAATTTTATCTTTATCTTTTACTTCTACTTCTTCAGTTTCGATTTTCTCATCAGTTTCAAGAATTGCTTCTTCTTGTTTCTTCTCTTTTGCTTCATCTGTTCCTTCTTCTATAGCTATTAATTCTGCTTCAACATCATCTAAAATCTTGTCTAAATCTTCTGGTTTTTCCGGTGCCCCCAAGTCTGTCTTCTCTGGTAATTCGATAATTTTGGATAAATCGTCTTGTAGTAGAAATTCGGTATCAACAGTTATATCATCTAGTTCTGTAACTTTGCTTGGTTTTGGAATAGGTTCAGCAATACCTGCTCGAAAAGTAATTTCTTCAAAATATCTTTTTGTGATTTCAGTTAATGTTTCATTTGTTTTCTCATCTGCTTCTAAAGGCATCATTTGAGGGAGTTTAAGTTTCAATTCAGACACGTATTTCTCGAATTGCATTTTCATACTGAAAGTTACTTTCTCAGCAATTGCGACTACGATATGATCGTTAATAGCTTCGATTAGTAACTCAGTTCCTTCCTCTTTTACTTCATCAACTATCATAGCTTCTTCCAAAACAGTCTTAGAGAATAGATTGACAGCTGCAACAATAGAAGGTACTATAGAAGCTGCTTCTTCAACTTCATGTTCAGTAATGAATCTATATTTGATAAGAGCTGTTTCAGCTTCTACAATTGCTATTCCCTGTAATTTTGTTTCTACTTGTTTAGGTGATTTGATAAATTTGAAGCCTTCATATCTTTCTAAAACACTGGCCATTTTTTCTATATCTTCGAAACCTTTCTCTTCTAATTCCTTTAATTCATCATACTCTGTTTTCTTAGCTTTCTCTACCTCTCTAAGCAGATTGTTAGCTTCTTTCTGCATATGTTTGTAGTTGAATTTGCTTGCTAAATCATATGCTTTCAGTATATCTTCTACTGCCCTTTCTCTTTTTCCTCCTTGAGCTAAAATCATCCCCCTTAGCAAATGCATATCGCACATTAATCGAGGAATAAATTGTTCTTGTGAAATGAAACTCAAATTGTCTAGATATCGCAGAATAGATGAGTAGTCCGCTAATTCTTTGGTTTCATTAAAACGTTGCATGAAGATATTTACTAGCTGAAACTGAGTTTTAATTACTAACTCAATATTTCTAAATTTAGTTGCAGTATTGTAAGCTTCTTCGAAGTAATCGATTGCTGCATTAATATCTCCTTTGCGTTTATATAAAAGTCCCTTAAAGTAATTGATATCAGGTATTTTTCTAGTTTCACCTGTTTCTTCTAATCGTTCTTCGCTAGCTTGAATAAGTGTCTCGGCTTTATCAAGCTCACCTTTTTCAATTGAAACCCAAGCTGATAGAAGATAGGGTTCTATTAGATTCAAATTATGTTCTTTATCTAGGAGTAGAGCAGTTTCAATCATACTTTCCGCTGTTTCATTTTCTTTAAGAAGAATATTTAGTTCAGCGATGTTTATAGCACTGATAGCTTGTGCTCTTGGAATGTGTGATACTAATTCATAAATTTGTTCAAGTAACTTTATGCTTTTTTCAAAATCCCCCCTTGCAAGTTCAAGTTTTGCAGAATTATTTAAGAGGCTAGCTCGATCAGCTGACAACCCTGTTTTTTCTGTTGGTACAAACGCTGCACCCATCATATTTTGAGCTTTTCTGAATTCTCCTTTATTGATAAGAACAGTAGTAATAAGATTCAAAGCAACAGATTGGAAATATGGGTCATCCATTTTGACTGCAGTTTGAAGAATTCTTCTAGCAAGATCATCTACTTTATCAAAATGGTTAATTTGAAGATAAACTTGAGATCCCAATGTGAGAATTAATAAGGTAAAAAGCTTGTCCTCAAGCTCATCAGAATATTTGTCAAGGAGGTGTTCTATTTCCTCTAAAGTTGCAATTGCCATTTGATAATTATTTTCACCATAAAGGAGTAAAAATTCCATACTAGTTGAAATGAAAGCATTACGAGGGAGTTCTAAAGCTTCAGTAAAATTTTGTTGAAAACGGAGTTTTAGACTAACTATTTTATTTGTCATATTCAGCCTTGCATAAGCATATGCTCTGTAAAGATAAAACTCTGTTTTCTCAAAAGATTCAGTTAAAGAGAGAACTGATTGAAAATCCCTCAAACATATAGATGCGTCAACTGCTAAATCACGAAACTCTTCAGTTATATCATTATCTGATGCATAACTTATACATTGTTTTGCAAAATTGCTGAGTGCGTTTGTATCTTTCTTATCAATGTTTTCTATTAAGTCTTCTAAGATTTTGTCTTTGAACAATTTCTTGTGTCTGTTAGCAAAGGGTGCAAACATCTATTAACCACCAATGGTAAGGTAGGAATTCTCCTCTCTTTTGTTTTACTTAAACTGAATTTCCTAATAGTTTATTGAAGATTCTTGTTATTTAAATCTTTCAGAACTAAAGTAATAACCTCGCTATTTCATATACGTTCATCATCACTCGTAATTATCTGAGGTTCTTCAATATCCTTCTTTTTATTTTTCAAGAATTTTTGCATAATTATTGGAATCATTATTGCAATTGGATACCCTAATGTAGCTATTGGAAAAGTCAAAGGACCAAGAGCTACATAGATAAATGAACCAGCTTGAGTACCAAGAGATCTTGACAATCTCCGTCCTGCTCCAACAAATCCAGTTGAAGTTCCTCTGTATTTTGGAGGAAGCCAACCATAGAAGAAAGAATTCCATGCTGGTCTTGTCATATTTACTGATGTACTTCGCGTAACAAAGAAAATTGCTACAGTCCACAAAGTACCACCAAGTGCTAAACCCAAAGCTAATGGTGGAACTAAGAAATGAAGTACGGCTAGAGATTTTTCGTTTCCAAAACGATCACTTATCTTAGCCATAAGCAAGCTCCCAACGGCAATTCCAATATTTGAAGCAGCAAGAATAACACTCCAAAGGATATCACTTGTATTGAAATCCGTAATAATGTAATATTGAATAAATGGAACTGCAATACCTGAGGTAAATCCAATTATTGCTTCACAAACAAAAAAAGCTACTAATTGAAAACCAATTGGTTTTTTACTTTTATTTTCATAGGATTTCCATTCTTCACCTTTAGCAATCTCACTTGCAGATTCTTTAGATGTTTCAGGTATTGGAAATTTAAAAGCCAACAGCATTGTTAAAAATAGGAATACCGAGACAAAAAGCATGAGTGACAAATAGGACTGTTTCTGTGATTGAAATAGATTGAATAGTGTTAGGAAAACTCCTCCTAATAATGGAGCTATAACACCCGCTAAATTCCAGAAAAATGCCATATAACCGAAAAATCTTGTCTTCTCTTTCTTAGTTGGTGTCACATCTGCCATAAGAGTTGTAAGAGAGATTTGAGCTAATTGACCTGACACTCCAAATAGAGAATAAGCCGCTATCATCCATCCTTTAATTTCAGACATACTTGCGAAATAGAAGAGAAGCATAGCCAATGCAGAAATACCGATTCCTGCAATCAAAGTATATTTCCTTTTTTTTACATCTGTAATGTAACCTAAACCTATGATTACGCCAGTTGCTAGATATCCAGCAACTGAAAATAGAAGACCGTAAAAATACTCATTCCAAGTAAGAAAAATCAAAAACAATGGTACTAGATATCTGATCAAACGTGTATTGAATCCTACCAAGGTTCTAAACAGAATAATAGGTACTGCTTTCTGATTCTTGGAATTGTTGAACATGATTTCTAACCCTATAAACTTGAAGGAAACAGATAGTTGTAAGAGAAAAACTTGAATTAATTAAGCTTTAGTTAGGTAAAGTGTAGGATACTTGTCACTTCTTGTCTCTGGTAAGTATTTTTTCTATTAGATCTACCAATGGTTCACCGTGTGCAGCAACATTTGTCTCTAAATCAAAATACTCGGAATCCTTTACTGCGTTATGAACCTTTTTTGTCCATGCTGCTTCATGAGCTTTATCCTTTTCTGCTCCTACCATAATGCATTTAGATTCGATTGTTCCTAGTTCTTCTTCAGTAATTCGGAATTTCCTTATTTTGACTAATGTCTTTCTTATTTTTTTAACATCGTAACTGTCAAAGTATCCATAGTACTTTTTTAACTGCTCTTTCTGAGTTCTGTCCAAATAGAAGTACTTGATATAAAACTTTGCAATAGGTTTTATGAGAAGCTTCCAAACTATTGGATAGCAGATATAAACAAAAGGCCAAGACCAATCAGGGATTTCTGTTTTTTGTATAGGTCCAACCAAAAATGTGTAAGTAGGATCCATAAGTTTCAGACTTAATGATCTAAGTATAAATGCTGCTCCCATTGAAGATGCTACCATAAAATATTCATCCAACATTAAATATTCCATAACTTGAGCAATATCTTTAGAAAATCTATTGAATGTCAAGTCAGGTTTTTTCTTCAATTCAGCTGTATGCTTTTCCCGACTCTCAATTACGTATATTCTATAATCATCTTTCATTTTCAACAAGAGTTTGTCCCAAGCAGAAGGAAGAGAACCAAATCCTGGAATAAGGACTAATGTACCTTTCACTTCTGTTTCAGGTTCATAAGAAAGAACCCGTAAATTTTCTTCATTATCTTCGCCAACTTGAACTCGTAGTATAGATGCAAATTTTTCAAATTCGGAACTCATAAGCCAAAAGAAAATAAGTATTTTTTAAATCTATTCCAAAAATCATGTTCTAGAAAAGGCTAAATAAGTCAAATATTCATCTTTTTTAAGAAAATGAGTAAACTATCACTCATAAAAGATGCAATTTCTGAATTTGAGAAAGAAGATTCAAACGTTCTCACTATTTTCAAAAATCGTTGGTGTAATTATTGTGGTGCTTGCTATCTCGTTTGTCCTGTTGATGCAATTTCTTATGAAGATGGGATTATTTCAATAAATGATGATTGTATATTTTGCTGGAAATGCTTAGATATTTGTTCACAGAATCAGAAATATAGATACACAGAGGATTTTCAAAGAAAAGAAAAAAACACCAAAATTCTCGAAATAGAACCTAAAATGAAGAAGATTCCATTTGGTGAAATTATAGACATTCACAACTGTAAATCAGGGAGAAAAGATAGAAAGGATTTTGCTATGGTAGGAGGGGCAGTTACATCGCTTTTAGAGTGTGCATTAAAAGAGCAAATAGTTGACGGAGTTGTAGCAATAGATTTTAGTTCAGGAAAAATTTTGCCTACTCCAAAATTGATCACTAATCCTGATGATTTGCTAGAAGCTGCTGGGAGTAGGTATTTGCCTACTTTTTCTTTGGAGATACTAAAACAACTAAGTGAAATGGATAGTATTTCTACTATAGCAATTGTTACTTTGCCTTGTCAAGCTTATGCAATTGATAAACTGAGAAATAACAAAGAGACAGAAGAATTGACAAAAAAAATAAAGTTGGTAATAACACTATTGTGTGGAAATGGTTTACCTTCAAGAGATGAAGTAGCAGAATTTCTATCTAGAAGAGGTCTGAACCTCGAAAATCGCAATTTCAAAGCATATAGAGAAAAGGCTGTTTCTAAGCCATATTTGAATCCAATGAATAAGAATAGATATGTTTATGAAGAAAATAACGGGAAAAGGAAGTCTTTTGCTTCTAAACGTGTATTCCGCACAAGGAAAGAGATGCATTGTGGTCTCATTTGTCCTGATTATACAGGGATTGCTAGTGATGTTTCTGTTGGTGGGTCTGGTTTATCCAAAAATATAGTCATAACTAGATCAGATGAAGGAGAGAAATTAATAAAATTAGCTATGGAAAAAGGATATTTAATTAAATTTTCAAAATTCTCTAAACTAAACAAAATCATAGTTAACTTTATGGGAAACTACAAAAGAGAAGAAGTGAGAAAAGCTTGCAAGAGAACCTTTACTTAATTATATGCTTTACTAAAGAAAACGTTAAATAATATAACTAAACATCTTCAATAACCAATGATGCCGCTAACCCAAATAGGCTATGTAATCATGTCTTTTGGGGGGATTCTTGTCGTTGGTTTTATTGGAGCTAAAATTCTAAAAAGGATAAACATTCCTCAAGTTTTAGGATTCATTCTGATGGGCATTTTACTTGGATTGCCTAATCGATATATTAGAGAGTTTATACCTTACAGTTTAATTGATCAAGTAACACCAATTCTAGTAACTGTAGCTCTTGGTATTATTGGTTTTAATATAGGAGCAGAATTATCCTGGAAGGAGCTTAAAAAAATAGATAGAAAGCTTCTGATTGTATTAATAGCAGATAGTATAGGAACTTTTCTTGTAATTACTGTTTTAGTGGGTGTAGTTACAACTAGAATATACGGAGATCCAATTTGGTGGAATTTTGCATTCATTCTTGGAGCTTTAGGAAGTGCGACTGCTCCTGCTGCAACTGCGGATGTTCTATGGGAATATGATTCAAAAGGTCCCCTTACTCAAGCTGTTTTATTTATTTTAGCAGTTGATGATATAATTTCTATTCTACTTGTTCAAATCACAACAAATGTTACTGAAGCGAAACTACCTAATCATGAATTTAGTACATTAAGTATTTTTGCAGAATTCTCTCTTGAAATTTTTGCAGCAATCGGTATTGGTATTGTTGCAGGGGTAGTAATCACATGGGCGATTAATCGTGTTAAAGATTATGGGGAAATTATGGAGATCATAATTGGTACTCTTATTGTTATAATAGGAGTAACATTGACAATAGAATCATCAGCAATTTTGGGTGCAATGTTCTTTGGAATAGTCATAGCAACGTTTACGAAGTCCAAAAAGAAAACAGATCATGTTTTTCATGAAATCTTCAAAATTGGAAGTCCAATAGTAGCTTTATTCTTTATTATAGTTGGATTTAGCGTTAACCCAGCTGATTTGAAGTACATAGGGATTATAGGAGCACTTTACCTAGTAGGAAGAACAATAGGTAAGGTGGGTTTTGTAAGCATTACTGCAAGAGCTTTGAAAACGGAAAGAGTGATAGGTAAATATTTAGGATTTACGCTTTTTTCACAAGCAGGTGTTGCTTTAGGTCTTGCAGTATCAATAGCTGCAACCTTTAGAGGTACAATATATGAATCACAAGCAAATCTAATTCTTTCAACAATAACAGGAACTATTATTATTGTTCAAATAATAGGACCTTTACTTGTTCGGTGGTCGATTCATCGAGCTGGAGAAGTTGGAGGGAGAGATGAACAGCTTCATTTAGCTGAAGCAATGTTTGCGGAGGAAAAAGTTATAAAATTTAGAGATAAAATTAAGAGAACATTAGAGAAAAGAGGGTTTGCTAAGAAGAATAATGAAAACTAACAGATCTACATTTTTTACGAAATAAATTCATTTTCGATTTACAGATTTTAGCTTTAAAAGAAGAAAAATCAATGAAGAAATTGATCCAATACTAATCTTCTATTTCCTTTTTCAACAAATATCTATCAGCAAAGTGTTGAATAATCTTTCTAGCAGAATCGTAATCTAGGGTTAACTGATCACCCCACATACCTTTAGCTCTTTCAAGTTTATTCATCAAAAGACCTAGTTTTAATCCTGTAATTGTGTTTCTAGTAAATAATTCACTCCCATGGAAATTAAGAACTCCATATTCCTGCATCAGTTTTCCATAATCTTGACATAGCTCATTATATTCCGCGCTAATTCCGTCTAAATCATTATTTAATCTTTCAGAGTCAGAGAGATCCGCTTCAGCTAAATCTTGAATGTAAATATAATAATCAAATAGCTGATCAACCATATCTTCCATATCAGAAACTTTGTCTATGGTAGTATCAGGGATCAGTATCCTGTATTTTTTCCTCAAGTACATAATTCCACCTATTTCATTTTGTTTAATGTTTCAAGGGTTTGACCAAGCTCTACAATCGTCAGATAGTCATCTTCATACTCAACTAGAAGATCTCTTTGTAACTTGGTTTTCTTTTTTATTTCTACAATATCATCAGAACGTTGATTTATTTTCTGTTCTAATAATCTAATATTGAAGAAAGTAAGTATTTTCTCCCAGATTCTTTTGTCTTCATAACCCACAAAATCTTCAAAAAAACTTTCTATATCAGTTAAAATCTCCTCAGGATGTTTGTTACTTCGTTCAGATAGTTTGAGCAGTTTCTGTTTCTGTTTGTAGCTAAGCTCATATTTAACATACTTTTTTTTCTCTAAATTCGACATAGAAAACCTCACCTAACATTTTTCTGAATTTTTCTTTCTATAACTAATGTATCAACAGAAGTTAAAGTCATAACTTCTAAGGTTTTTGCTATAGTTACACTATCATTAAAGTCAGGATCAAGCCCTGCAACTCCTGTTGCATAAACTATCTCGTAAATAGCTAAGCTTTCATCTCTGTTATATTCCAGTTGTTTGAACAATTTAGCTTCAAAAGAAATAACAGAGTGATTGTATATAGGAGCTGAAATTTCATTTCCAGGTGTTACTAATTTAGTTTCCAATTGCTCTTTATTATACGCTGAGATTAGAATTCTATCTTCTCCTTTTCGAAGTATATTCAAGGAGAGTTCTTCAGGAACTCCATTCTTAGGAAGAGTTATTAAAACTCTACATTCATTTAAAGGAAAATATTTTGTAAGGACATAGAGTTCTTGATTGTCAACGTTTCCTCCAATCCCAAGCAGAGGGCTAATAGAAACTAGAAAATTGCATAAATTTTTAGGTAATTTTACCTGATCAAACATACAAATATCATTTTGAGTACCATTTAAGAAAGTTCCCTATCTTTACTTTCTCTCATTATAATTCGAAGAAGTTATATTCTATAACGATATAGATTCTTTATGGATGAGATTAATTTCGACCAGTATATGGAAAAATCAAGCTTTATGCTCGAAAAATATAGAAATAATCTTGATCATCTGAGGAAAATTATTCATAATATAGAAAATAGTTTTTTCTTACCTATAGAAATGGTAGAGTACTTTTACAGCAATAAAAGTGAGTATTATACTTGGCTTCAAACTCAAGATTCAATCATATCATTAGAAGATGCATACAATGAATTAGTTGGAAGTATGTTGGACGCAATAGCTGCTCCAGATGAGTTTAACTATTTCTTAAAAGACCAAAGAATCCCAGTTTTGCAAGTGATTGAACCTGAAGAAGAAGGAGACGAATTGTCTGAGGATGATGAGGAATTAACTGTATAACTTAGTTTTTTAGTCGTCTAAATAAATCAGTAAGGATACCACCTGTAACTCCCCAAATCTTGTAGTTTTTATAACTATAGTAAGGAAGTTGTAATCCCTCAAAATCTCCCATTACATTGTTTTCAGGTTTCATTAATTCTGTAATGGGTGCAAGAAAACAGTGCTCAACTTCTAAGTTGTTAATACTTATTGGAGTATTCTCTTCTACTAAACCAACAAAAGGAAGCACATAATAATTACTAATTGTGATTGATGGATTCAATCTTCCAACTAATGTAATCTTATCATTACTTATTCCTACTTCTTCAAATGTTTCTCTAAGTGCTGTAGTTTGAAGGTTCATATCCTCTTCATCATAACGACCACCAGGAAAAGAAATCTGACCTTGATGGTGTCTGACGATTTGAGTTCTTAGTGTGAATAAAATTCTTTCACTTTCAGAGAAAATAGGAATTAATACAGCAGCTAATTTTAGATTTGTAATAGGCTCAATAGGAGCATCTAGAGGATCAACAATGTTTCTAAGCTTTTCAAGGGTATCCATTTATTATCACATAAAAATAAGAAAAGAAAAAGAGATTAACCAAAAGTAGCTTTCACTTCATCGTCTAGTTTTGCAACAATTTCTTCTACTTCTATAAGTTCTTCAAGTTCTTTATACATCTTTTCAGCATAATCTGCATCTTTCTTTTTAATCCAAGCAAGATTGATCTCAACATTATGCGCTGCTGATTTGAGTCCAGTTAATGCACATAAAGCACCTACACCGATATCAGAAAGAGCTTGAACATTTCCTTTAGTACCCAATTCATTCAGAATGTCGATTACTTCTTTACAAGCTTTTACTGTTTCCAAAGGAATTTCAGCTGCTACTTTGTATTCAGCTAAGATCTTTTCAGATCTTGCAGCTACTTGTTCTTCAGTATCTTTAGGTAGGCCAAAAGCAGCAATTACACCACTAAATGCATTAGCATCCTTATCTACTAATCCAGTTAGTTCTTTGCGAAGTTCTTCTGTTCTTCTCAGTTTTTCCTTGAATAAGTCTTCAACGTCTTCATAACCTTCCTTACCAATGGTAAGTCTAGCTACCATAGAACCTAAAGCAGCACCCATTGCTCCTGCTATTGCAGCAGCTGCACCACCACCTGGAGCAGGTGCGGATGATGCGAGTTCATTTAGAAAATCTGTTATTTTCATACCAATGAGCATTTTGTCTTCCATTAATATAACCTCTTTTCGATTATTTGTTTTCGATCGAATTTGTTTAATTGTAAATAATATTCTGCAGCATCAAGCAGTGCATCAATTGGTAGCATACCATATATTTCGCTTTCAGTAACATTGACACCGAAACGTTGAGCTTCTCGTTTAGCCATATTGAAGACTCGATGGATAGGAGTACTCTTGAAATCAGTCATATTCATAGAAACCTGCACACAACCTCTTTCTTCAATATTCATTGCTCCTGCTTGAATATGTCTTAGTCCCCCACCACTGAAACGTATGTTTCTAGCAATTTCTTTTGCAATTTCCATATCATCAGTGTCTAGATAGATATTGTAAGCAATTAGGAATTGTCTTGCTCCAATATTTGTCGCACCAGCTTTTGTTAATTTCTTTGGTCCATAATCTGGTTTGTATGCTGGATCAGTACCTATAGCTTCTTTCAGTTGTTCGTATTGGAACGATTTAGTTCTGAACTTCTGTAGGACTTCTCTTTCAGGAATTTTAGCAGCAGCACCATAGAGATAAGTAGGAATTTTTAGTTCTTTTCCGATTCTTTCTGCTAGTTTATCGGCTAATTCCACACATTCCTCCAAAGTTATATCTGATACAGGGATAAAGGGAACAACATCGGTAGCGCCGAATCTGTTATGCTCTCCTTCATGTTCATCCATGTCAATAAGCTCTTCAGCTTTCTTACATCCAGCAAAAGCAGCTTTCACACATTCATCTGGTTCTCCTATAAATGTGATAACAGCACGATTATGATCAGGATCACATCTACTATCTAAAAGGGTAATTTTACCACCTTTCTCAATAGCTTTAACAATTTGGTCAACTATTTCTTGACGCCTTCCTTCACTAAAATTGGGAACGCATTCTACTAAGGGCATATTTTCACCTTGCTAACTAATCAACTTCATGTTTTAAGTTTAATCATTAGTATTACTTTTATGTAAAAATAAATAAAATAAGAAAGAGAATATTCAAATCTCTTTGATAATATCTCTTAAAATAGCTAGTCCCTCGTCAATTTCACTTCTGTTGATATTAAGAGGGGGTCGAAAACGAATCGACAGCACACCACTTGCTAGAATAAGGAGGGATTTATCATATGCAGTTTTTCTAATTCTATCTCGAATTTCAGTAGTTGGAAGATCAAAAGCAATCATAAGTCCTTTACCTCTAGCATTTGAAATCTTTTCAGGATAATCGTTTTGAATTTCAATCATTTGATTGAGCATGTATTCTCCATTTTTTGCAGTTTTATCTATGAGATTTTCCTTTTCTATAATTTCGAGATATTTAGTTGCTCGTACCATATCAACTAGATTACCTCCCCAAGTTGAATTGATTCTAGAGCTTTCTTCAAAAACATTGTTCTTAACTTCTTTAACTTTATCAGAAGCTAAGATACCACAAACTTGCATTTTCTTTCCAAAGCAAATAATATCGGGTTTAGCATTTTCAAAATGCTCAAAACACCAGAATTTTCCAGTTAAACCAACACCAGTCTGTATCTCATCATAAACTAACATTACATCATTTTTATCAGAAATACTACGCAGCTTTGCCAAAAATTCTGTTCGGAAATGATTATCTCCTCCTTCACCTTGAATGGGTTCTATAATAATCGCAGCAATATCATCACCGTATTTGTCAATAGCTTCGTCTATTTGTGAAACACTCTGTTCTTCAGCCAAGACTATTTTTTCCAGATTCTCTTCAACAGGAAATCTCATTGTTGGATTGATTACTCTTGGCCATTCCTTGAATTTAGGGAAGTATTTTGTTTTTCGAGGATCAGCTGTATTTGTTAAGGTTAAAGTATAACCGCTTCGTCCATGGAAACTTTGTTGAAAGTGAATAACTTTGGATCCAAGTTCATCTATTACACCTTTAGCAAAATTCTTTCTAACCTTCCAATCGAAAGAAGTTTTAAGAGCATTTTCAACTGCTAGAGCTCCACCACTAATTAAGAAGAGATTAGGGAGAAAATCAGGTATACCAACTCTATCAAAAGTATCAACAAATTCAGCCATTTCATCTGTATAAAAATCTGAACAACTGGGTTTGTTTACAGCAACATAAGCAAGTTTATCCAAAAATTCTTTGGATACCATGTCAGGATGATTCATTCCTACCGGAGATGAAGCAAAAAACGAGAAGAGATCTAAGAAAGATTTTCCAGTTTTCTTATCTACGATTCTACAACCTTGACTCTTTTGTAAATCAAGAACCAGAGGATAACCATCAACTAACATATGACGAGAGAGAATTTCTAAAGCACCCATTTAATAGTCACCTTATGTTTTATTGAAAAATCACACCTTTTTAAATTGAACTCAACAGACACGAAAAACTATGCAAAAATTAAATAATAGAAAAAAATTGCCCATCTTGATAGAGGAAGAGTGTGGCGTAGCCTGTATATACCCATTGCAAAGCGTGCCACTATAGTCTCCTCAATATTTGGGCAAGGGGTGTCCTTTACGGACGTCGCCTATTGGCATGTAAAATATCTGTTTTTTCTTTTAAATAGATTCTAATAGTTCTATCCGCAAATGATATCAAATAAATTTGCAATCGTTTAAAAGAGCCCATGGTATTTATAGGGTGTATCTATCTCTTGAAGGGGAGATTAAATGAGAAAAATCTTTAAAATTATATTTATTGTTTTCTTTGCTTTAGTTTTGATCGTTTCTTCACTTCTAGTTTTTCAATATCTCCGATTAAAGTCAGTGGAATTTGAATGGTTAGAAGGAGAACCTGAAGATTATGGTCTCAAATGGAATAATCTAGCAGCTTCATATCTTGAAGCTGAAAACATGCCTTTCCTCAGAAGTGTACTCATAGTTAGGTATGGAACTCTTTTGGCAGAATGGTACTTCAATGATGGTAATAGGTTTACAGCTGTTGACACTAAATCTGCATCAAAAAGCTTCATGTCAGCCTTGATAGGAATAGCTTTTCGGGAAGGTTTTTTAACAGATCTTGACCAGAAGATGCTTGATTATTTTCCTGAATATGTCACTCCTGAATTAGATCCTAGAAAGCATGATATCACAATTCGACATCTGCTCCAAATGAAAGCAGGTTTTAATTTCAATGATAGTGCAGAAGATTGGATTCGTTATTCAGGCAGTTTGGATTGGGTAAAATACGCAATAGAACTGCCACTGAGTCATAATCCTGGAGAGGATTGGCATTACTGTACTCCTCAAACAAATTTACTTTCAGCGATACTTACAAAAGCTAGTAATATGACTACTCGAGAGTTTGCAGAGCAATTTCTCTTTGATCCATTGAATATCTCAATTGCTCAATGGTATCAAGATCCACAGGGCTATTATACTGGAGGTCATGAGATGTACTTTACTTCTCGGCATTTAGCTGATTTTGGACTCCTTTATTTAAACAATGGTTCCTTTAATGGAACGCAGATAGTTCCTTCAGAGTGGGTTCAAGAATCTATTCAAGATTATTCAGAGGGAAGAGTTGAGACAGATGTTGCGATGACAGGTGGAGAAGAATCTGATTTCTATAAAGGTACAGGCTACGGTTACCAATGGTGGTTAAAAGAAATGAGAGGATTTGATTCTTTTTCAGCTAGAGGTCTTGGAGGTCAATTAATACTATGTTTTCCTGAACTGGATATGGTCATTGTTACAACAGCAACAGGTTCTCTACTACATACCTATCCCGGACAATTTGAAGGAATACTTGATCTTATTGAAAATAATATACTCAGGTCTGTAAAACTTTAATTACTTTTTATTTGTAAAAGAGTGTTATTTATACTTAATTTGTTCAAGAATTTCTAGTAATTCCTTCGCTTTTAAGATCTTGTCAATAACACACATCCATCAATCTCATCAGCCTCTAAAGGTGATTACCAAAAAATCATGTTTCTATAGGCAACACAACTTTGATTTTTGGAAATGGGCTTTTACATGAAGACGAAAAATATAATAATAATATAATATTCTTTTATGTGAAAGCGGAAACTGTTGAGGAAAAAGAATGAGGTTTGGATTTATACTGTTTATTTTGATTCAAATTTTACTACTGCCCATAACAATTATTGGGAATATGTACAATACTCTTTACGTTGTCTATAAAGCTAAAAAGATGGGGATTTCTGCATCAGCAGTCGATCCACTCTCATATCGTTGGATACTTCACCTCTCTGGAGAAAGAACCGACGAAGCTTGTGTGAAACTGCTGAAGAAATTACCTGTCGTCTCTATGACTGGAATGAGACTCTCAAGTTTATCAGTAATTTTAGGAATGAAAGTTACTGGATATATTCCATCCATCGCAAAATATGCTCATCCCGGAAAAGAAACCCTCACCAAGATTTATGTTGTTAGGACTGAATTTTTCGATCAAGCACTCGAAAAACACCTGAGTGAACTGGATCAGGTCGTAATCATGGGAGCTGGTTTCGATACAAGATCCTATAAGTTCTTGCAAAAGGTTGGTATTAAAGTGTTTGAGATTGATATGGAAAATACTCAGAATCATAAGATTAATGCGTTGAAAGAAGCTGGTTTGGAAACTGATTTTATAAATTTCGTACCAGTTGATTTCAACAGAGAATCTTGGATTGACAAACTTATAGATGCCGGTTTTCAAAAAGGTAAACGAAGTTTTTTTCTCTGGGAAGGAGTTACGTTATATCTGTCGGAAGAAATTGTGAAACATACGATCAATTCCATAGCTGAAGTATCGGGTTATGGCAGTGTGTTTGCGTTCGATGTCTATTCCCTAAGTTTTGTGGACCCAAATACCTTTGTCGTGAAGATAGCTGCGAAATTAGTGGAAGCATCTGGGGAAAAATTTGGATTTGGAATTGATATGTCCAAAAATCCTGAACAACAGAGTGGGAAAATGCTGAAAGGAAGTGGTTTTAGTGTTAACCGGATAAGAGTCATAGGGAAACCAAAAGGTAGTTTGGGTCATTTTTGTTGTGTAATTGAAGCGGTTAAAGATAATAAATTATCAAACTAAACAAGAATTTAATTGAAAAACACAAAGTATATTTATTTTACATCATGTTTTTTTAATGAAAACTTCTAGACTAGATGATGATAAATGTCTGATATGAAGATATATGTTGGGTGCACTGGCTTTAATTATGAAGATTGGATGGCTAATAAAGGAGGTTTTTATCCTTCAAATATTGAAAAATTTGAATTATTAGGTTTCTATTCAACAGTGTTTCCTACTTGCGAGATTAACTCAACATTTTATGCCTTCCCTCGTTCAACAAGTACTTACAGATGGGCTAAACTACTTCCCCCAGATTTTGTTTTAACAGCAAAACTTCCAAAAGTAATTTGTCAAGTACCAAACATATCCTTGGTAGAAAACGAACTAACAGATTTTCTGAAAATAATGAGTCCTCTTAAGAAAAATCTTGGTCCTTTTGTTTGTCAATTTGCTCCAAGTTTTGATAAGACAGAAGAATCTCTATCTCAACTATTGAAGTTTCTTGATTTCTTTCCTTTTGATGAGTATGACATGGTAATGGAATTCAGACACAACACATGGTTTAATCAAGAGACTTATGATATACTCAACGATCATAATTTAGGAATAGTTAGCTCATTCTTACCTTACATTAAATTTGATCTTTATGAGGATGTTAAACGAGATTATTTCTACATGAGAATAATCGGTTCCCACAAACAGAAAATCGGGGATGGGAAAGAAGTAGTGGATAGAATAGATGTAATGGAGGAAACAGCTGATACAATTGAAAAAGCTTTCAAAAATAATCCTAAGAAGAAAACAGCTTACGTTTTCATTAACAATCATTTCTCAGGATATGCTCCACCTGCAGCTTCAAAATTTAAAGAGATGTTAGAAGAGAGGAAATTACAAACTATTACACCAGCTATAACAGCATTCAAAGGTCAACAAAAATTATCAGATTTTTTTGGATGAAAACTAAGGGGAAGGTTTGATTTTCTTCCACATTTTCTTAGCTGATTTGTTCCCACCATAACCTAGTAACCTTCCAATATAAGGCCAAATTGGATTCAAGAAAGGTAGATTCATAACTATCCAGTTTGCTACTTTATGTGGCCAAGTGTAGATATGATTGTACTCACAATCTGAGATACAATTAGAGCAATCACCACCATTTTCTAACCAGAACAGATAGCATGTGTCTACATTTACATACCATTTTTTCACTCCTGGGTTGTTACTAATACTATGTGTTTTGTAAGATGGTTTTTTATCTAAAGATATCGAAGCGCTAGGACATTTCTCAGCACAAGTCATGCAAGTTTCGCAGAATTTCTCAACTGATTTAGCGAATCGGTAACTTGGTTTATCTGCTTCTAATGGCATATCAGTAAGAATTTTAGCTACTCTTACTCTTGGTCCATATTCTTTAGTTATTAACAGTCCATGTCTTCCATATCCTCCTAA
>JAGLTB010000155.1 GCA_023270155.1 Candidatus Heimdallarchaeota archaeon
AATTCTGGGTAGGTCCAGCATTCTTTACATCAGTAGGAGGAGCTGTACTCCTCTATTTCGTCGATATAATTTCTCCATATGTAGCTGCTATTGGTTATCTTTGCTGGATATTGGTTTCAGTCTTTATCACTTTTTCACTCTCTAGGAATTTCTGGGGAAATAAAGTCCTAGGGAGTATTATGTTTCTGGGAAAACAGGAAGGAGGGGGAACAATTCTTTTTGGGGGATTGGTTTTTGTACTTACACTTATCAATGCAGGAATGGGAGGATTTCTAATCTACAAAGCAATAAATCCTCTACAAATAACATTGATTCTAACTGCAGGATTTGCAATCCTAGCTGTTGTTCTAGTGAACTTAATGATTTTTAAATTTGGTAAAAAAGATGATGTATTTTACACAATCCTAGCTTTCTTCTATGTATTTGCTTCATTTACATTATGGAAATTGACATTCTATACTGCACAAGAAGGTATTGAGGCGGGTGACAATATTGGAAGCGTTTTGATGGCTCTTTTCCTGATTTTCTATACAGTTTCTACATATGGTAGAAGAGTGAAAAAAATAGAACAGGGAATATCTGAAGAATTAATCTTAGAAGAATCTGAGGCATCTAAGAAAAAGAAAAAGAAAGAGATAGTAGAATTGGAAGTAGAAAGCAAGTGGTTTTTACTGAACATTCCAAGGTTCATGAGTCCATTAGGAGTATTAATGACAGTTATGGGATTGGTATTGAGTTATCATGTAACTTATCTTCAGTTTCTAACAGAAGATGATCTATTTAGTGTGATTTTCTTTTCAAAAACTGAACTAGCAGGTTTAAGAGATAAATTTGCTGTCATCTTGTTACCATGCATTATCATATTTCTACTTCTAAATTACAGATGGTCTGAAAATTTCAGGAGGTATACTTCTCCAGAATTATATAGATTTGAGTTTTTACCACCTTTCGATGAATTAGTTGAAAGAATCGATAGAATAAAAAGAGGAGAAGATTCTTGGAAACAATATGCCAATATGGTTCTCAAAGAAGGTATAAAGGTAGGGGCAAAATCTACAGCTAGAAAAGTTTTTGTCTCTCCCACTAAGAAAGTAGCAGGTGCGATTGGAGGAGCTTATTCCAAATCTAGAGATGGTGTAAAAAGAATTTTTCGAAGAAAGAAAAAGAGATAATACAAAGAAACATAGCTATTTAGTTTAGTCAGGTATGAGTGCTATTTCACTGAAATTAAGCAATCTTGTGAATAGTAAATTACCAAGTTCTAATTTTAAATTATCGGGTTCATCTTCCAAACGTTCGGCTAGATGATAAATTTTCATAGAGAGTTCTGCATCACCAAATACATAATGAATATAGAATGCAAGATCTCTGGTTCCCTCAAACTTATCTAAGTCTTCACAAGCACATACATGCTTTGCCAGAATCTGTGAATCAGTCTTCATAATACATTCATATAATTCTTCTAATGTAGAACAAGAACAAAGAACACTCATGGAATCTGAAGAAACAAAATGAAACCTTACACTTGGTCCTTCTTCTCCTTTTGCCATTCTAGCGAGAATTTTTAGTGTAGTTACATCCACAATCTCTAACCTCTGATTTGTTTATCAAGTTACCATTATTGGAGTTAATCTCTGCAATAAGCGTTTAATGTTATGTTCTAATAAACCCCTATTTTCTTCTTTAGTTGTGATTATAACAGCGTAGTATTCATCCCCAATTGGTCGCAAGTAAACAAAATGATCCTTTTCTTCTATTGTTACACTCATTAGTGTATATTCTTTCATCAATTGTTGCAAGGATTCTTTAGCTAGCGAAAGCATTTTTTCACTCAACCATTGTATAACCAATCGTTCAAATTGCTGTGAAGATTCTGCTAGAAGCAGTGCATCTTTCGCATAAATTATTGAACAGCCCAGAACACCTTCAGTGTTCGATTCAAATTCATGTAATATTTTTTCGATTTGTTGTCCAGATAGGCTCATATAACCAACCACTACTCTACGGTATGTTGTAGAACTTATAGTATTTCAATATTATCGTTGAAATAAAATATTTAAAACATTTCTAGATTAACTTGTCAACAAAATACATAATTCTACTTAAATGAGGAGCCATAGATTCAAGTTCTGCCTTTGAAAAACTGAAAAAAATTACTCTCGCAGCATAATTACTTGTAGAGTGAGTTAATACCCAGATCTTTTGATTTGCAAAATCTAATTTTTTGTACAAATTCGTTTCCTCAGAGAGTTCTTTTTCTGTTATTGTTTTGTCATTGAGGATTTGTTGGATTAAAGGAAAGATTTCATTGATTTCTTTTCTACTGTAAGCAAAAGATGTAAGTTTTTCTTCCTTTCCTATGATAAAAAATCCTAGAATTAGTTTTTTGTATCCCAGAAAGAAATTACTTAGAGTTCTTTTAATATACATGACCTTATTTTCTGTTAGTACTTTTTCATTCATAAGGCATTCAAAATAGAATTTTTCTGATTTTACCTCTGGAATTGCAGGAATCGAAAGATCAGCTTCTGAGGTTTTTACGTTTACTTCTTCTTTTTCTCCCTTCTTTCTCATTTCTAAAATCAAATCAAATGGTATCATTCGTTCTTTAACATCTAGTAATGAACTATCCTGTTTGATGGATCCAGAAGCAGATATAATTTCAAATCTTACCTTTAGGTTTTGGACTAGTTCAGTTTCCTCTTCAAACGGAATAGCTTTTTTCATAATTATTACTAATAATTTGTCCTTACTAAGAGGTGAAAAGATAAATTTGCATGTACCAAAATCTATGGATTTTACTTCTTCGTGACCAGCAGAGTAAGTATAACTATGCAAAGCAGACATAAAGCCAAACAACAATATATCATCTATATTCAGAAACTCATCGAATTTTTCGCTGTGAATACTTACACCTTGGTCTATAATGTGTATTGAGTATAGTATATCTCTGTAACTTGATATGCTAGAACTCATCTATTATTTTTAAGGTGATATGGGTTTTTTACTCTTGTTATAATCCTTAATCAGAAAAAATCGCTCAGTTTTGATTGAGAATAAAATGATAACCCAATATCTTCAAGATTTTTCTGAATGAAATCCTCAGTTGAACAGAATAGATAGACATTCCTTCTCCATATTTTATCAAGACTCGAATCTTTAGCAAATTGCTGTTTCTTTATCCAATTCTTTCTTCTATTAAGATAAATACCATAATCTTTTGATAAAACTAGATAGCCTACAAACACATAATTAGTTGAGATTTGTTTATTTGATTTCCTTTCTACTTCCCTCTTGATTAGTAATTTGAGATATTCTTCAAGTTGCTTTCTGAATTTTTCTTCTGCGCTAGCTGTGACATTATTGTAATGTTTCACTTCAAAAACAAGATAAAAAATTTTGTTCGTGTAAGTCCGTTTTGCCAAAATATCTACTCTTTTGTTGTATAGATTTCTTTCTTCCCATACCATAAAGCTGTTGTCAGCTAAAAACTTAGCTATGGAATTTTGTGCTTCTTTCCAGTTTATTTTAAATCTATCTTCCTCAAAAACCATTCTATCACGGAATTAAAGATTATACTGAGTTTTCCCATTCTTCAAACTTAGCTGCTGTTTTATAGTCTTTATTTTGAAGTGCTATATCTTTAGCTTTTTGATAACAATCTTTTGCTTCATTTTTTAGTTTTAATTCTTCATAAAGTATACCAAGATTAGCCCAAGAAATAGCTTTGATGGGTTCTATTTCTATAGCTGTTTGATAAGCCTCGATAGCTTCATCGTACCTTTTTAGTTCCTTTAATACGTTCCCAAAATTGTTTAAAGCAGCATGGTCGCTAGGATTTAGTTCCAAAACCTTTCTATATGTTTCCTCTGCTTTTTTGAATAATTGTAGTTCTTGATACGCAAGAGCAAGATTGAATTGTATGGTAGGATCATTTTCATCAAATGAAGCAACTTTTCTAAAAGCTTCACTTGCTCCCAAGTAATCTTTAGCTCTCATTAATAAATCACCGATTTTATTCCACAGAGTTGTTTCATCCCATGGGAGGTATGATGAAACCATTTTTAGTATTCTAACTAATCTTTTATCGTCATGTAAAATTGATAATATTGATGTTATTTTTTGTAAATACTTTTGAACCGATTTTCCATCCATTAGTAATTCTTCATAGATTGAAATAGCTTCATCGAATCTACCCATTCTTTCATACACAAGTGCTAAGTGTTCCAATATTCTTGTATCTTCAGGGAATTTAGATACACCGATTTGTAGAACCTCCAAGGCATTTTCAAAACGTTTTCTTGAAATCAATCCATCTACGAATTTCAGGATTGCGTCAGCTGAAGGCATTAGTTGAATTTGTTTTATGAAATAATCGTATTCATTAAGTGATTCTAAAATATTTATTGTACGACCTGCTAAACCCCAGCACTCTTTACAAGATGAATCCAGAGTAAGTGCTGTCTTAAGAGCTTTGATTCCTTGTTCGTTTTTATGTTGTGCGAAGAAGGTTTCTGCTAATTCATTCCAATATTCAGGTATATCATTTTTTATCTTAATTGCGTTTTTGAAATTTTCTTCAGCTATAAGATAATGTTTTCCTTCTGCAGCAGCTTTTCCTGTGAAGAATAAGAGCAAATGGCTTTCCGGTTGTTCTTGCAATAAACTTGAAAAGAGAATGAAAGCTTCATCAAAATTGTTGTTTGCTAAGGCTTCTTGACCTTTAACAAAGTCACTCATAGAATAGAGTTCTCGCAATTCTTTCTCATATTGTTGTTTCAATTCTGTTGATTCTTCTAATCTACCACCCAATGAACTCAGGGAAGAATGTAGAGGATATGCTGATGAAATGTTGAGTATTCTATAGGCATTATTCTCGGGATTTTTTTTCTCGTTGGTTGAGTGTTCAATAAATTCTGGTGGTAAGTGTAAGTAACACTCCATAGCTTTTTCATTTTCCCTCTTGTTAATGTAAATGGACATTAAATTAGCCCATGCAAAAGGGTTGTCTGAGTTTTGTTTTATAAGATTTTCATAAAGAACAATAGCAAGATCAAATTCCTTAATCTCAAGTAAAAGATTTGCTAGTATCAATATTTCATCTGATTTCTCATATGGGAGTGATGCTATGTTTTCTAGTAGAGTGTTTTTTATTACTTCAATATTATAGGCAAAATCATCAAGAAAATTTTCATTCTTAAACTCAAATAAGCTTGAACCCAGCTCCCCTGGTAGGTGACTACCAAATATTTTTTCAGTTGAGTGAATAGCATCAGAAACTATAGTCTCCAATAGGACGGTAGTATTTTCCAACACTTGTTCTATAGTTCTTTTATTTTCTTGAGTCATTAAGCTTGACCAAACCAGACTTGGTGTAATCCCTAAATTTAAAGGAATTAGTTTTTGAATTTGCTAATTCCTTAAGATCGCTTAAATCCTATTGAAATATTTTTTCTCTGTCTGTTGTATTTAAATATTTGCTAGTTTTCTTTAGAGATCCTGGTTGAAAGATGTCTCTAAAAATAATATGTATTGGAAATTAATAAATGAATCCATGAAACACATTTTTAATCCAAAAAGTGATATAAAAAAAAATGTTATTTATTCTTCACTTTCAATATTTTTTCCTACCCCCTTGACAAACCTTTTTATTACTTTCAATTGAGTAGAGAAAAGAACTATGAATGAAAATGAAGACATTCACGATTCAGATGCCTATGCTTTTTGTGCTGATTGTGGAAAAATACTAATCACCGATTATTCAGGAACTAGATGCACTAAGTGTGGAGAGAGATTACCTAGAAAACAAGATAGTTCCAAATTTGTAAAAGAAGAAAAAATACAAATTAAGAATCAACCACCCAAAGGGAATTGGGAAGATTTTTTTCCTTACTTGGAAATTAGACCTTCACAAAGGGAAATTATAGAATCAATTTTCACAAAAATAAATGAAAAACCTCATTTCATAATTCAAGCAGCAAATGGTGTTGGTAAAACTATTGCTGTTCTTGCTGCACTTCTTCTTGAGAGTAAAAATAAGAAAAAGACCATTGTTTACAGTTGCAGAACCCACCAACAAATGAGCAGAGTTATTTCAGAGCTTAAGATGATTAAACAGCTGAAACCTGTAACAGGAATAGCTTTGAGAGGAAGGAAAGAGATTTGTCTTCATCCAATAGTTCAGAAATTTGCAATAGACGCAGGAAATGCTTCAGACATTTGCAGATACTTGAAAGAAGGTGGAAAGTGCAAATACTTCAATCGATTAGCAAACAAGAAAGTTAAGATTAAACTAGAAGAGATTACAAAGAAACAAGTCATTGATGGTCAAGAACTGCTAGATATTGGAAAGTCACTTGAAGTATGTCCTTTTGAGATAACATATGACCTTCTTCCAAAAGCAGATGTTGTAGCATGCAGTTATCAATACGTGTTTAATCCTCATATTCAAACTACCTTCTTCAACAGT
>JAGLTB010000156.1 GCA_023270155.1 Candidatus Heimdallarchaeota archaeon
AGAATGTCCCAAGATGTTGCTGACGAATTAAGTATAGGTACAGGAGATATAGTTAGCATTGAGGGAGATAAAAAAACCTATGCCAGAGCTTGGAGAGGGATTCCGGAGGATTTTGGTAAAAGCATAGTTCGTCTTGACCGAATGGTTAGAATGAATGCTGAAATAGGAATTGATGATCGTGTAGCTATAGAAAAATCTTCAGCTAAAAAAGCACTTAAAATTGTTTTTGCTCCCACAGAAAGAGTACAAGTTAAAGGGATTGATTCATGGTTGAAACAAACTCTAGAAGACAGAGTTCTTACAGCTGGTGATATTATTCCAATCGGTTTGGGAATGTCACGAAGAATCTATCTTGGCGTAGCAGCGATTACTCCAGCAGCAGATGCAGTGATTATGACTTCAGAAACAAATGTCCAAATCAGTGACAAACCTTGGGAAGATGTCAAAGCTGCAGATGTGAAGAGAATTTCCTATGAAGATATTGGAGGTTTATCTGATGAAATTTCACGTATCCGAGAGATGATAGAGTTACCATTACGTCATCCTGAATTGTTCAAAAGATTAGGAATTGAACCCCCTAAAGGAGTTTTACTTCATGGAGCTCCAGGAACTGGAAAAACTCTTCTTGCTAGAGCGGTAGCTAATGAAACTGAAGCTAGTTTCTATGTACTTTCAGGACCCGAAATAATGTCTAAATTTTATGGAGAGTCTGAACAAAGACTTAGAGATTTGTTTAAGGAGGCTTCTGATAGTGCACCAAGTATTTTATTCATTGATGAACTAGATGCTATTGCACCTAAAAGAGAGGAAGTAACTGGTGAGGTTGAAAGAAGGATTGTTGCACAACTCCTTGCGTTAATGGATGGGTTAGAATCTCGAGGGCAAGTAATTGTAATTGGAGCCACAAATAGACCAAACGCTATAGATCCAGCATTACGAAGACCCGGAAGATTCGATAGAGAGATAGAACTTGGTATACCTGATCGAGATGGTCGTTATGAAGTTCTTCTAATCCACACTCGTGGAATGCCTATCAATACAGATGTAGATTTAGGGCGTTTAGCTGATATGACACATGGTTTTGTTGGAGCTGATATCTCAGCTTTGGTTAAAGAATCTGCTATGCAATCACTTCGAAGAGTTTTACCAGAGATGAATCTAGAAGATGAGGAAGTCCCTCTAGATGTTTTGCAGAAGATTGATGTAAGAAATGAAGATTTTCTGAATGCAATAAAAACTGTAGAGCCTTCAGCACTCAGAGAAGTTTTTGTTGAGGATCCT
Organism: Candidatus Heimdallarchaeota archaeon; assembly: GCA_023270155.1. Taxonomy (GTDB): domain Archaea; phylum Asgardarchaeota; class Heimdallarchaeia; order Heimdallarchaeales; family Heimdallarchaeaceae; genus UBA460. Next base: position 1,282 of record JAGLTB010000156.1, read on the forward strand.
AATGTAACATGGGAGGATATAGGAGGATTAAGCGAAGTTAAGAAAGAAATGCGTCAAGCTGTTGAGTGGCCTTTGAAGTTCAAAGGACTTTACAAAGCCATGAAAGCAAATGCGCCAAAAGGAATTCTACTGTATGGTTCACCCGGGACTGGTAAAACTCTCATAGCCAAAGCAGTGGCTCATGAATCTGAATCAAATTTCATTTCTATAAAAGGTCCAGAAGTACTTTCTAAATGGGTTGGAGAAAGTGAAAAAGCTATAAGAGAAATTTTTCGTAAAGCTAGGCAAGCTGCTCCCTGTGTAATCTTCTTAGACGAAATAGATTCAATTACTCCAATAAGAGGGAGAAGTTCTGATTCTGGTGTTACTGAAAGAGTAATCAGTCAATTACTAACTGAGTTAGATGGCCTTGAAGAATTAAGGAATGTAGTTGTAATAGCTGCAACAAATAGACCAGACATGGTAGATCCCGCATTGTTAAGACCAGGTAGATTCGATCGTTTAGTAAAAGTGATACCTCCAAACTTTGAAGGAAGGAAGGAGATATTTAAGATACACTTAAAGGATGCTCCTATATCTGATAATGTTAAATTAGATGACCTTGCACGTGAAACTGAAGGATTTTCAGGTGCAGACATTGCAGCAATTTGCAGTGAAGGAAAGTTTATCGCGATAAAAAACTATGTTGCAGAACATGAGGAAGAGCTTGAAAGCGGAGAATTCGATGAAGAGAAATGTGAATGTAAAATAACTCAAGAGATTCTTCTTGAAGCATTAGAACAAACTAAACCTACCGACGAGAGAGCTACTGCAATAGCAAAAGACGCACGAAAAGAGTTATCGAAAGACGAGATTGGGTTTGTTTAAACCCTAAATTTTTGTATTAATGGTGAAAAAAATGATGAGTAAAACAGAAGATGAAGAAGAAGAAATGGATGTTTTCGAATTATTGGAGTTTTTATCCAGCTCAACAAGAAGAAAGATACTTGAGCTTCTTGGAGAAGAAGATCTTTATTCATTTCAATTATCTCGAATGATGAATGTTTCACCTCGTATCATAGGTAAGTATCTTGAGGATTTGGAGAAGTTAGGGCTAATCTCTATTAGAGAAAAGAAAAGTAGTAAAGGTCCAGATAGAAGATATGCAAGTCTCAACAAAGCATTTTCACTAATAATAGATGTAGGTCAAAGCACATTTAGTGTTAAATATCTACCTACAGGAGAAATTATTGAAGAAGAAATAAAAACAAAGCCAGTTAAGACATCAGAACAAGAAGCACACAGAAATAAACTGATAGATGAGCTTAAAAAAGAAACAAGAGATATTCAAGTTTTTATTAAAAACAAAGCCCAAGAGGTTAAAGATTTAGATCAAAAACGCAATAAGTATGTTGAAGAAATCAATGAAGCATACTATAGATTTAACAAAATAATTGAAAAAATCCTCTTTGATTACCATGACAGGGTAATATTCAGAAATATCTTCAAAGTCATTATCACCAAACCAAAAAATCGTGTATCTCTTTCCGAATTAGCAGAAATAATGCGAATTTGGAGAGGAGACCTAAAAGATAGAATAGAGAATTTAGTCAAACAGATAGGATGGATAAATATCTCAAAGGACAGATCTGGAGAGATTTGGTACACTATCTAATTTTTTATATTCCCTTTTTTTATTTTGAATTGTGAAATCTTGACACCTAGTTCAGATACCATGTTGCATATTGGTTTTGATGATACAGATTCCCTTAAAGGAAATTGTACCACTCATTTAGCAACCAAAATAATAGAAAAGATATACAACAAAGTAGAATTTCTAGATTATCCAAGATTGATTCGTAATAATCCCAACGTTCCATGGCGAACAAGAGGTAATGGTGCTATTGCATTTACTTTGGGAGTTAAAGAAGAAGATTTGAACGAAATTATTTCTTTGTCCATTGATATAATTGAAGAAAATCACCAAGAGGATCCAGATACTAATCCAGGTCTTGCTGTAATTAAGGGGAACATACCTTTGGAGCTCAAAGTATTTGCTCAAAGAGCACTCACAGATGTAATTTCAATTAATGATGCAAAGACAATAGCTAGGAAATTGTGTTTTAGATATCATTTAATTGGAAACGGCAGAGGGATAATTGGTGCATTAGCAGCAATTGGAAACACTCTTACTCCACAGGAAGAAGATTTTACATTCGAGCTTTTGACTTATCGGATTTCACATTCTATTGGTACAAAAAGAAAAGTGGATTTCGAATCCATAAAAAAAATGGATAGGGAGCTAGCACCACTTGTTTTTAATAACATTGATGAAGAAACGGGAAAGGCGATTATATGTCCAGCGGGACTTGACCCAGTGCTTTATGGCATAAGAGGAGAAAAGGCAGAAGTTCTGTTAAAAGCTTTAGAAATAGTACAAATAGAGGAACCAATGGAAGCTTATTGTATTTTTAGAACTAATCAGGGGACTGATCAACACTTTAAGTATTCAATTTCAGCAATTCGCAACTTCAATACATTCAAAGGAGAAATTGAAGTTGTTGATACACCTAAAACTCTCGTTGGAGGTCATATAATTTTCAAAGGTATGGTTACTGAATCAAGTAAAATAGTTGACGTAGCTGCCTTCGAGCCAAGTAAGAGCTTTCGAAGAATAATTGAAAAATTAATGATTGGAGATAAAATTCTAGCTTACGGAAGTGTCAGATATAAGAAAGAATTTCAGTCCTTTACTATTCAGCTAGAAAAATGTGAAATTATAAAAATAGAAGAGCAATTCAAGGAAGAATCACCTTTCTGTCCTAATTGTGGAAAGCGAATGACTAGTGATGGGAAGGAGAAGGGGTACAAGTGTAGAAAATGTAAATATAAAAATCGTCACATTTCCAAGTTGAAAATTCCCATTGAGCGAGAAATCCAATTGGGTGTATACATTCCACCTGCTCAATCACAAAGACATCTAGTCAAACCACTAATCAGGTATAATTTACCTTCAAAAAACGCTTTTCATTTTGTAAACAATTGGTGGAAAAAATACTCTAGTAATTAAGAAGAATCCCTTCCCAGGGTGGACCTCAGGAACTAACTGAGTAAAGGTTGAAAAACGAGTACTCAGCCAAGAAAAAGATTCTAAAAAGAATATATAAACTTACCGCGCAACGGATTACCAGCCCCAATACTTACTAACGTTTTCTCTTTTAATTACTGCAAGTTCTTCCAAAATCTTTGCGTCATCATTAGTTATCATATCTCTATATTTCTTCATCAGCAAAACAGCATGTCTTTCAGGAATATCAACATAAAGAACATCTCCTTCCTTTATTTGTCTACCCACTGTTGGACCTCTGATTGATATTGCGACTTGTTTACCTTTTGTTGCTTCTTGAACTGATTCTTGGTTCTCTTGAATTTGACGTATTCTTCCCACTCTCTTGTTATCTTGTCGTATCAACATTTGTTGAGTGTGAATTTTTCCACCAAGAACTTCAACACCTACAATTGCGGGTTTACTTGATCGAAAAGTATGAT
>JAGLTB010000157.1 GCA_023270155.1 Candidatus Heimdallarchaeota archaeon
TTAAGTACACTAAATTATCTATTTGTTTTTATTATTCCGCTATCTTTGGCCTCTCTTGTAATGTATTTTCTAATGAAAAGAAAGATGAAAATGGAAAAAAAAGAAGAACTAGAATCAGGTTTTTTAGAATTACTAACAAAAACCAAAAGAAGTCATATCTTGACTCTTTTCTTGTTGTTGATAGTGTTTGGGTTGCCTTCAAATCTCATTCTTCAAGGTTCAGATATTTTTTCCGGTTTAACAATAACAAATGCTTTTACTTCGGATTCATTTGGATTAAACTGGAACAGTAGTAATACAATCCAGATCCTCGATCTTGAGTTCTTCTCTAATTCATCTTTTTTTATCTACCTTAATTTCATTCATGATTATCACAATATTCCTTTATTCCTCAGACAGGATTTTATTTTTGTGAATCAGATAATAGTTGACAGCGATTATAATGATTTTTTTGATTCAAGTTGGAATTTCTCTTATCTGGAAATAGTTCCTGCAGAAACTACATATGAATATTTGGTAAGGAATGATACCCGTGGATATAATTTCTATTTAAAAAACTCAGGGGAATATTTGATTTCTGGAACTTTCAATGCAAGTGTTGTCATAGACCAAAATCTGAAGATTTTTCTGTCGTATAAACTTTTCAGTGAAGAGAATGAAATTATAGTACTTTCAAATATTATAAGTACCAGTATTGAATTCTAGATTTTATTTTCTCTTAGTAAATGAAGCAACTATCATACCATAATACGTTGGACATTCGTAGATGCACAGATTATTTCTTAAATGGGTTTCTTCGAGAATGCCATGTAGAATTAGCATCTGCCACAAACTGTCAGGTTTAGCATGATCAACAAAAACTTCAGTGAAATCCAATAGTTTGTGTAATTCGTCTCTTTGAATAATTTGACAAACTTTGTCATCGTACATTTTTGAAGCTAGATCGTAACCATAAGGTCCTTCTTCATCATGTGCATGCCCATGATCTGCACTAGCAATAAAGACTACCTCTTTGTTTTCACTAATACTCAGTTGGTTGATTATTCTTCCAACCTCGATCAAATTCTCCCAAGGAATTTCTCTAGAAGGAGTTATCAGAACCATTGGAGGAATTTCTAATTTGTTCTTTGTATAAATTTGGTTTATGAACCACATTGGAATAAAAGTTCCCCAATCCATTATCATTGATGAAAATTCTCCATCTGCAGCCCCATAATTCACTGATACAGCAGGAAGATTAGCTTGTTTTAAGCTTTCATAAAGTGTTAATCCAAACTCTCTTTCACAAGAGAATTTCAATTCCACTGACTTGGTTTTATCTTCGTTCCACCAGGTTCCATGACAAGATTCAGTTGTAATTACGCCTATTTGCCCATCTATCCTTAGATTATGTGGAGATGCTATTACAATAATATCTGGTTTACATTCAAATATTTCTTTAGCTACAGCTTCCATCCCCTTAATCAGTTTCTTCCAGTCATCCCCAGTGTTTGGATATAACTCTGGAATCAGGTCAAATCCATGAGGTAGGATTGCAGAATAATTAATTGGCATAGATAGACATTTGAGTTGTATATTTTTAGTCTTTCCCATAAATCTGATTAACTCAAAGTAACTAGAGATAAAGATAAAAAAACGTACTGGAATCAGTCATTGATGAGTAAGCGATTGGGATTTGGACTAAGTATTTTTTTCATAGTTACTTTTCTAGGACTTATTCCTACTTCTTCAGTTTATTCTGATAGTATAAAAACCATGTTAGGAAAGCCAGATATTACCAGCAATGAAGGTTTCTTTGATGGTTACAATCTCTTTATACTTGAAAGAAAATTTGTTTCAAACTGGACTACAATCGATATGACCCTCTTCATTGTAGATATGGAAGGGCAAGTTGCTTATCAAAGGAAAATATCTGATGGTGTAATCTTAGCTGATCATTCTGCTGAATTTGTAAATTCCACCACAATTCTTTATGGAGACTCAAATGGAGCTAATTTGTGGAACATCTATACTGATGAAGTTGAGAGTTTATCTGTTTTAGGGCATCATGATTATGAAATGAATATGAATAACAACTCCATTTTTACATTAACTTCCTATTTAGAAGAAATAGAATCAGTAGAGTATAGATTTGATAAAATCATAGAAGTAGATTTGTCCAC
>JAGLTB010000158.1 GCA_023270155.1 Candidatus Heimdallarchaeota archaeon
CCAGTAGGTTCATCTGCAAGTATTAATTGTGGTTCGTTTGCTAAAGCTCTTGCTATTGAAACTCGCTGTAATTCTCCACCTGACAATCTGTTAGGAGTATGAGTCTTTCTGTGATAGATTTCCAGTTTCTTCATAAGTTCAGTAGACCTCTCTCTTCTCTCACTTAGAGGAAGAGAATTTAGTTTCATAGGCATTTCTATGTTTTTCTCCGCTGAAAGATGATAGATCAAATTATGTTCTTGAAAAACGTATCCTATATTATTTCTCCTAAAATTATGCATTTCTTCCTCTGGAAGTTTCGTTATGTCGGTTCCATCAGGATATATTATTTTACCAGCAGTTGGTTTTAACATTCCTCCGAGTGAAAGAAGAAGAGTTGATTTTCCACTACCGCTTGGACCAATTATCCCTAAAATCTCACCCTTTTTTATGTCGAAAGAAACTCCTTTTAATGCAACGACTTTATTCTGAAGCTTCAAACCATAAACATGGTATAAATCTATAATTTGATTGGAAAGATTATCTGGTAGTGGATGGAGTTTCGCATTATTTCTATTCATACTTTTAGCCATGTTATCACCTAATATGTTCTCATTTCCTCCACTACGTTTATTCTAGATGCTGATATCGCTGGAATCAAAGTAGCTATGATTATGGCTATGAAAGAACCTATTACCGTTAAAACAAGAGATGTAACCGGTATTTGCAATAATCTGTTAAAAGTAGCAAGATCGAATACTTCAAAGAAGCTGTTGAATTGGTAAGCAGATAAGAATCCTATTACTAAGCCAAATAAGGTTGAGAATAATGCAATTGAAATAATTTCACATAAAACCAATTTTATTATTTGTTTCTTAGAAGTACCCTCTGCGATTAAAATTGCGAACTCTCTTCTCCTTTTATTTATTATCATAAACATGAAAATTGAAATCCCAACTATAATTGACGAAATAGAGATAATATAATCAACAGATAAGAGTCCAGGTATTCCATAAAATCTACCTTGATCATCTTCTATTTCCTGAAGTATATCTTCATATGTATAAACTTCACTTATCCAATCAAATTCTCTTGCTAATTCTAAATGTATATTACTGGTGGTTAAGTCAATTCCTGGTTTAAGATTAACTATTGCACGAATTATTCGAGTATCATTCTTGAAGTTAGCAAGGAGGAACTCAGTATCGGCTAACACAGTAACATCACTAGAATATAATGCTGAACTCTCAATAGCTGGAATATGATCAAATATTACTGCTGCTTCTGCTGAAGCTGTTGGTAAGTATCCTGTTCTACTAGCAAATTGCAGAGTGGAGTTTTGTGCGTATTCTATTATTTCTTGAGTTTCTTTATCAACTGCTATTACTTCAGTTGGATTATCCTCTAACATTGCTAAACCAGTTTCCCAGTTTTTAAAATTTGCAAGTGAATCTTTATGCCATAGAGCATTTTCCATATACTGAGAGATATTTGCTCCATAACAATGAGCAGTGCGATAATAACTCGTAGTTAGAGAGAATTTTAAATTTGCATAATAAATGGGTGTGACTGATTCTATTTGATCTTCAAAACCTGTGAAATTTGTCTCTGAAAGAGAAAGTGAAGAAGTGTAAATTTCTACCTTTAAATCCCCACCTGTTAGATATTCAGCTTGTCTGTTAAGTGATTGATCTCCAGTATATCCTTGTATTGTTGCTAATACACTCAAAGAAATAGAAAGACATAGCAGAACTGTTATTCTCGGAAATTGTTGATTTCTTCGACTTAGACTCCCTTTTATCAGCATCCCAATATCTTTGAAAAATTTGATAATAAATCTGTCTAAGATTTCTGGGATTCTTGCAGCAACTCGACTTGCGATAAAAGCTGCTCCAAACCATAGAAAAATTGGAGACATAAATTGCACTAGTACTACTGAAAAACCAAAAGAAACTTCAGGATTCAAATCTTGAATGAAATGTAGAATGACACCCAATAAACCAATAATGAAAATAATGTAATCGACATACATACGTTTGAAAATGCTAGGTTTCTTCTTTTCAATTTCAGTTCCCTCTACAACTTCCTGGGCAATGAAAGTTTTAGTTTTAGTGGTTGTAGTGATTAATGAAATACCCATTGAGATAAATATAGTACCTAGAATTGAAAGCGGAGTTATATTTATCGTACGAAATGCTTCACTGAATGTAGAAAAATCAACAGACATAAAACGTGAAATAGATAATACAATTGAAGATATTATAGAACCTAGAAGAATACCAATACATGAAGCAATAATGCCTATAATTATCACCTCAGTGTATATCATTTGCTTTATTTGTTTTGGACTTGCTCCTTGTGACTTTAAAGAAGAAACTTCATATTTTCTTTCTTGCAGTGACAGTTCAGTACCTGATGTAGTTAGAATCAGTGAAAGAAAGATTGCTGGAATATAGAGAACTGTATCTATAAGCTGCATAACGAGAATTCGCATTTGATTTTCTTCTAGCAGATAAGATATCATATTATATCCTAAAATCATCCCATCATTTTGTATCTCAACTTTTTGAATTACTCTATCTATTTTTCTATTTAACTCTTGTAAATCATTAACTGGTAATTTGGAATAATCCAACCTAGTATAAATATTATAGAGCTTATATTCGGTTAATCTGATCATTAAATCTGAATCTAAATCTGTGTCAGAAAAAATCACAGAGTCATCATCAAAGAGATCTGATTGAAAAAAACCAGTTACAGTTAGATTAATGAGAGAATAATAGAAAGTTGTAAGAGTATAGCCATTTGGATGAATAAAAAGCTCTCCAATTGTCATATTAAATCTAAGAGATTCATTTATTGAAATTCCCATAGTTCGACTTACCTTATCAGATAATAAACACCCTCCATTAGTAAAATTTAAAGCTCCTCTTACTAGCTTTATCTGCTGAATTATGTCTCTTTCTTGATCAGCAGAATCAAATATATTCGCTTCAAAATAATCTCCCCACAAGAAAGGAGTGATTTCAGCGGAGTTATTTTCTAATAATGCTAAATTTGTTAGATATAAAATGTCGCCTGAAGGATTCCGTCCATAGAATGTAGTTGTGTCTAAGAACTCTTCATTAGTCATTATTGATTCTTCAATTTCAGAAGGAGTTTTTGTTTCATTTATTTCTTCATTTGGATAGAAAATAACTTCAGCTTCGATGTCATTGATAATATCTTGAACAGCTATAGTATTTACTAAAGACCCATAAAAGAAAATACTTGAAAATATTGCAGCACCTAAAATTATACCAGCACTTAAAGACAAATTTCTTCTTTTGTATGAGAGTATAGAATGAAATGC
>JAGLTB010000159.1 GCA_023270155.1 Candidatus Heimdallarchaeota archaeon
ATTTCTATTTGTAATTATAAGTTTCATGGCTTTATCTTGGAAAATTCCTGTATACTCTATAGTTCTTTTCTTACCAGTTTATGTGTGGATAAGCGTTTTAGGAATAAAACAAACTGTATCATTTTTAAGGAAAAGAGGTCGCTCAAATAAATTCTCATTCCTTTTATGCGCTTCGATTGTAGGTGTAACTTCAGTATTAGTTCATGTCATCTACATCTCAATAATTGTATATGTCAAGATCACATATTATGTTGTTTTAGGTGCGATTGGAGTTTATGTGCTATTTTTCATAATGAGAAAATATATTTTGGGTTTCAAAAGAATGCAATGGGTTCTAGTTTTCATGCTTATAATGATTATGAGCAACATATTGTTTCTTCAAACAGCTTATGAGGGCCAAGAAAATTATGCCAGTTTATGGAAAGCACCATATTCTTTTGATTTTTCCCAGAATCATATTACTAATGATGAACTGTTAGTTATTGATTATATAAAATCTGAAGGGATTAACGGAACCATCCTTACGTCTTCAACCACCCTCTCTAGACGCATAGGAGGGGCTGGATTTCTACCTACGATCCCAGGTTATCATACTGAACACCCTCTTTATTATGGATGGATATCTGCAAATTCAGTCATTAGTAGTACTTATTTCAGTTTCCGTGGATTTATTGAAACTTTCAGTTTAGGTTATTATGGTTCTTCATATGAGGATCAAGTTTTATCTCAAGTTAGAGGATTGAATATTACTCGTGCATATACAATTAATACTCTTGTTTCACTCAGTATTCAGTATATTGTGGCAATAAAAAACACAAATAATGATACAATATATCCATACTTGTTTCACCCCTATGGGAGTACAAATTATTTCATTTTTGAATCTTTGAATAATTTAATGCCTTCTTTTAACACAAGTTTTCTCGCTGTTTGGAAAATTTACTAGTTTGCTTTAGAGATTGAATTTCAAACAGGAGTAAATAATCTTTTTAGAAAACCATTACTAAGCTTGAAATAACCACTCAAAATACAATTTTATTCCGTTACTAAGGGATACTCTTGGAACCCACCCTAGTTTCATCAATTTAGTCACATCAGGTGATACAAAAGAAACATCTCCTTTCCAACCTCTTTTTCCCTCTGTAAAGGAGAATTTTACATTTTTAATTCCCAATAATTTAATGATTTCATCTGCAATATCTACTACTTTAATAGCTATATCAGAACTAACGTTAAATACATCATAACCGCTTTTGATTGATTGATAGAGTATATTAAAAGCTTCAATTGTATCTTCAATATAAAGATAGGATTTTGTTTGGTTACCATCTCCTAGAATTTCCAGTTCTTTGGGATTTGTTTTTAGTTTATGGTAAAAATCATACATTACCCCGTGTTTAGATCTAGGTCCATAGATGTTTCCTAGACGCAAGGAAATAATGTCTAGATTGTATAGTGAAGAATAACTTGAACAATACATCTCTGCTGCGGCCTTAGCTGCACCATAATTGCTGATAGGTCTTAATGGGTGAACTTCTGGAGTTGGAGAAGTAGTAGTATCCCCATATACAGTTCCCCCAGATCCTGCAAAGACTAATTTTCGTATGTCTTTCTTCCTCATAAGTTCTAGAATAGTGAATGTTCCCATAGTATTTACACTGAAATCATATTCGGGATTCTCTACACTCTTTTTCACATCTGGCTGAGCTGCTAGATGGAAAATTGCTTCAAACTCTTTTGGGATAGATAACAGAAGATCTAAATTTCTAATATCGTATTTGTAAAAACTTGCTTTGTTTTCTTCTAAATGCTTTTTCAAAAAATCTGTTGTTGTATTTGCTGTTAAATCATCGACAACTGTAACAAAGAAACCTTGGTCAACTAGTAAATCTACTAGATGTGATCCTATGAAACCACATCCTCCTGTTACCAATACATTTTTCTCCATTTTGAGGACGACCTACTTTATTCAATCGCTTTTGCAAAATCCTCTAGTGCCCCAAGGAATATTTCAATTTCATTAACAGTATTATAAATGTAGAGAGAAGCTCTTACAACCCCTTCTCCTTTATTTGGTTTTATTCCTATTTGATATTGGAAAGGGTGAACGCACATATTCCCTGATCTCATCAATATCTTATGATTAGGAACCAGTTCATTGAAATACTCTACAATATCATTGTGATTAACAGCATCAGATTTCGGACGAAAAGACACAAGTGCTGCTCTTTGCTTGTAGTCTAATGGTCCTAGAACTTCAAATTTGTCAAGCTCTAGAATACCTTCAAGCAGCCTTTTTGAGAAACTTAATTCACGATTATGAACATTATCCATACCTATATTTTGCAAATAATCTATCGCAGCTCCTGCACCCAACATACCTCCATAGTTTTGTAATCCTGCTTCAAATTTATGAGGGGGTGGAAGATATTTTGGTATCACGTTATTTCCTTCATAAACAACATCTTCGATAACATCTCCTCCAACTAGAAACATATCCAACGATTCTAAGAGTTCATACTTGCCATATAGCACACCAATTCCAGTAGGGCCGCATGCTTTGTGTACACTTAATACACAAAAGTCAACATCAATAGCTCTTACATCTAACTTCTGATGGGGTGCAAATTGTGCCTCATCTGAGATAACTAAAGCTCCGTGCTCATGAGCAATCTCAACAACTTCCTTTAGCGGTGCTACTGTCCCAGTAAGATTAGAAGCATGAACAAATGAAACTATTTTTGTCTTATCATCTATTTTTTCTTCAAAATCAGCAGGATCTAATGTTCCGTCTTCCTTAGCTTCAACTAACCTAAGTTCACTTCCTGTTTCTTTACATCTTTTGAAAAAAGGAAGCATCCCACTATGATGCTCTAGAGTTGTTGTAACTACATTTTCGTCTTTTTCCAAAGATATGGTAGCAGCTACGAGATTCAAACCTTCAGTCGCATTTCTTGTCCAAATTATTTCATTTGAGCTTTCTGCATTTATGAAATTAGTAATCTTGTCTCTTGCTTCTTCTGTGAGTAAACTTGTTTCTACTCCAAGACTATGTGTTGATCTTCCAGCTCCACCACACGCCCCTAGATATTTGTAATAATATTCCATTGCTTCCCAAACTTGAACAGGTTTAAGTGCCATGCAAGCTGAATCAAAATAAATCAAACTTTTTCCATCATAAAGTTCATTTAGAACAGGAAAATCTTTTCTTATCCGAGACCATATAACCATTAAATCACCATTCTATGTATTTTCATCGTGACTGGATATTAATTTCCAAACAAAGCCAGTCGATGTCCACTCTCGTTCTACAACACCTTGTTCAACAAGTTCTTTCCCAGCTAAAATAACATCACCACCAGATGAACACCCTGCACATAAATCAGGGAATAAATCTCGCATAGCCATTATTTCTTTTGTTGTTGCAGGATTTTGTTTCTTCAGAATAGCAAGTATGCATTCAATATTTCGTTCCTTAAAGCTACTCATGTTATCAATAATCTAGTTTTAGTTAACAATTTAAATTATTCTACTAAATACATATCACTTATCATCAATTTGAAAAAAAATCCGATAAAGATTTTTGCCCTTTTAATTTAAGAGGAACTTCTGAAAATGAGATCAAATACCCTATCAACCTAGAGAGATTTGTGACATAATAGCTGTTGTTAACTCTAGTTACAGCTAATTTTCCTTTTATCCCTACAAGTTCTCCTGATATCTGCATTGTTTTTTCAACTTCGTTTAATATTGGGTTTACATCAAGGGAAGAGATGTTACCATAATATGAAGAAAGTTCTGTTTCTTTGTACAATAATTCAGATTCTTTTTGTTCATAATCTGTATTCTCTAAGTAATTTACAACATTTTCTTTAAGTTCTCTAAACTCAGGGAGTGATCTAGAAAGATTGAAATTAAGTTTTCGTGCTTTCTGTGACTTTCTGATTGTTTGAGGAATATTTAGCTTTTGTGATATTTCCTTCTCAATTTTTCTTGCTTCTAAACCATTCTTTGCTCGAAATATCTCAATAGCAATATCAGCACCTTGATTTACCCAACGTTTTAATGGATTGAAAGAAACACCAACTTTCACATTATTAGCAATTAATGCTAAATAAACAGAACAAGGATGTGAAACACAATATTCATAAGCTTCTGGATTTTGAGCACAATTTCCATATGGTTTTGAAGCATCACAAAGTAAGAAGCACTTTTCAAAATCATTTTGCTCACAATTATAACATCTTGCATATCGTACTTCAGTTGAATTAGAACAGAGATGATATTTCTCCTTGTTAATTGAATGCCCAATACAGACTTTTTCTTTGAACACCTTTACATTAAAAGAATCTAGAGCTTGAAGAGGTTTTTTGTATACTTTTTCAGGTTCTTCTTCTATGTTACGTAAAAAAAGAAAAGCATATGGAGGAATAGAAGGATTCCATTTGACAGCCATTAAGTGTTCTTTCAATAGCATCTCCACGATCTCTTTATTCTGAAAGAATAATAGTTTGTTCTTCTCCATCCTCAATCTTTTTCTTGCAGATTTCATATATTCTGTAGATTTTATCTTTGAAATTTGATGATATTATACCTTTTTCAACTAAATCGTTTATTACTCCAGCATCTTTGGTTTCAATTTCATCATCTTTCTTAATTATCAGTAAACCTAAATCTATGTATCGCAGTTTTCCTCCGTTTGATAGTTCAAGAGGAGTAATTATTTTGATAGTTTCTCCCAATAGAGAATCTTCACGTTCGATTTTCATGTGAATAGACCAACTTCCTTCTTTGGTTATTATTATAGATGAATCACCTTGTTGGATATCTTCTTCAAGTCCATAATGCACACCTCTTGAAGATCTAAAACTTCTTTTTATAACTAAAACGTCATCAGACCAGCTTAATTGGCCTAGAATTCTTTCTTGAGGTGGTGAAGTCAGTCTATACTCCTCTAGATATAAGAGAGAATTTTCTGCAAAATCTCTTTCAAGAACTATCTTCTTCAAAATCGGAGATAGTTTTGTCCCATCAATTTCTGTAGATATTCTTTCAGCAAATGTTGTTGAGAGCTTTAAATCCTGTGAATATGACATAAACCAGTGATACATTGGTATTGTGGGGATTACTTCATTTTGTATTTCAGTTAATTTATCTTTAGCTTCCTTAACGAATAGTGCATGAGCTACAGTTTGACCCGGTTGAAGAATGCCAGGACCATATGATGATCCAGAGATTAAAAGATCAAGCTCTTCCGCACGTTGAACAAGTTGATCGATATCAGCTTGAATGCTCTCTTGCGACGCTTTTGTTGCACTTGTTCTCATAATTAAACCATGATCTTGAGGTCTTAGTTCCTTACCAAGTGTAAATAGCGTGTCTCGTTCTTGCTTAGGTAACTTTCGGGAAACACGAACAAAATTCGCATCTCTTTCAAGAATGACTGAATGCCCAGGAAAATGAACTACTGTTGAACATACAGGTAATTGGTCTTCAAATATATTTAGTTGTTTTATTTGAACCACTATTTTTTGTCCCCTTTGGAAATTTGAGCCAAAAAGAATTGTATTAATATTTTCTCCTATATCGACAACAGAAAGATTCTTTTCATGATTCACATGAACTACATTTCCATTATACACTGCATGTAATTGAACAGGATGCTGTAGGATGATAGAATCGGGTATATTATTGTGAAGAAGAGATGCAATAGCAGAAACATATTCCTCATCTCCCTCAATAGAGATACCATACCCGTCTAGAATATCTTGAATCTCTAAATCATATGGATCTATTCTTTCTTTTATTTTAAACAGATTTGCTTGTTCAGAGCTAGGCTGAACAAGATTATATTTAAGATTCTCTGTAATCAATTTTATAACTGGAATATCATAAATACTTCTAACACGAAAAGTTGGGGAAACCATTACATAAACACCTTATTGGCTGATAGAACAGTAATGAATAAAAGGTTAATGAAACAAAAGTTGAAAAAGAAAATAGTTTGGATGTTCTAGTACATAATTTTCTCAAAATTTGGAGCCAAGACGGGGATTTGAACCCCGGAGGCAAACGCCAGTGGTTTTCGAGACCACCACCTTACCGCTTGGTTATCTTGGCATAAATTTTATCCAATTACATAAAATGCTTGACAAAAGAAGTGTGAAGAATTAAAAATTCTTCGCTCTTAATGATTCTTAAGAAGATAAGTTAAAGCCTAATGAATTGTTTACTTCCGCAATTAGAACAACCTTTAACTGAGCATTCCGAGCAATAGAAATGATTACATTTTGAACATTTACTATTCGCTTTCTGACTACAGCCTACACAGTTTTTTGTAGAAAGACGAGTACGAAGTTTGTAAAGGATGTAAACAGCTCCAACTACTCCCACAACTCCTGCTGCAACCTCTGCAATGATAATAAAGATTCGTCCCACATCTATATTAGAACCTGGAGTGCTGTCTACGACAATTCTAACAATTTTAGTATTACGATACTCATAATATGTGATGGTTCCATTTTCAAGCTCAACTTCCCAATCAATATCTTTAGTTTCTTGTTCCTTCATACCCAGAAGCTTATCTACAACGTTGTGGTTTAAGTCATTGTAACTAACTTTAACTGTAAAGGGTGCTGTATCAGAATATGTTATAGAATATCTTCCATTAATATATCTAACAAAAGATATGTCTATTATATCATCAAACTCTACACCATTAATATTATCATACGCTCGAGTACTGGGGAAGGCATAAAATAA